>NZ_CACA01000034.1:0-22870 GCF_000180455.1 Kamptonema sp. PCC 6506 | reverse complement strand
TGACTACAAATCTCTACCCCCCTTGCCAAGGGGGAACTACAGGGGGGTCAAATCTGTAGCTGTAGATCGAGGAATTGGGATTAGAACTGTAAGCGATCGCGATCGATCCGATTATAATGATAATCATTATCGCAATCGCAACCAAAATTTTCTATGGAAATCACCAGTGTTACGCCATCGCAAATCGATTTAGCGGTAGTCGGGGCGGGGCCTCACGCTTTAACCCTGGTTACTCATTTGCTGCAAAAATGCCAGAAGAAGCGGGGTAAATTTTGGGTTTTTGACCCCAGTGGTAGGTGGCTAACTCAGTGGCAGAGGCAGTTTGCGGCTTTGGAAATTCCACACTTGCGATCGCCTGCGGTTCACCATCCCGATCCCAATCCCTTTGAGTTGCGACGGTTTGCCGAATCTCGCCCTAACGAGTTGTTTGCGCCCTACGATTTGCCGGGAAGTCGGCTGTTTGAGGAATTTTGTGGCCATGTAGTTGAGAGATGGGAATTAGGCGATCGCGTCATCAAGACAAAAATAACTCGGATTGAACCGTTAGCAGGGAGTTTCCGGCTTTGGTTTGAGGATGGAGAAAGTGCAATTGCGCGTCGTGTGGCGATCGCCACAGGCGGCGGTAAACCCCAACTACCGGAGTGGACAAATCACATTCAAACACCGTATCCGCCAGACAAACTTTGCCATTCCCATCAAGTTGATTTGCGGGGATTAAAGTTACAGGGAGAAAGGATTTTAATCGTTGGAGGCGGTTTAACTAGCGGACATTTAGCAGTAGGCGCGATCGCGCGGAATGCCCAAGTAATATTAATGTCAAGACGACAGTTACAAGAAAAATTATTTGATGCCGAACCGGGTTGGTTAGGGCCAAAATATCTCAAAGGTTTTGAAAATGAACCCGACTGGGAAAAGAAATGGGAGATGATTCAACAAGCTCGCAACGGCGGCTCTATGACTCCTGAAATAATGCTACAATTACGTCGAATGTCGCGGGATTTGAGCATCGAATTTCACCCAGAATGTCACATTATTGAGGTAAAATGGGATAACAATCAATGGACTGTTTACTGTCAGGATGGAAACCAGCTATTCGTCGATCGCATTTGGTTAGCAACGGGAACAAAATTAGACGTAACAGCCGAACCATTGCTGACAGAAATTTTAGCAACTTATCCCATTAAAATAGTTAAAGGATTGCCCGTTTTAGACGAGTATTTGCGTTGGCCGAGATGCGAGTTATTTATCATGGGTGGTTTAGCCGCTTTGCAAGTAGGGCCTGTAGGTCGAAATCTTGCCGGTGCAAGGATGGCAAGTTCCCGCATTGTACCAGCATTAATTAAGTCTAGGGTTGCAGTTTCATCTTTTTAAGGAGTCAAAAAGTCTAAATGTCCTCCAGATTTAGAGACTAAATCTGCGACAACTCCTTCGATTTTTACCTGTCCATTTTCCATGAAAATAATCCAGTTAGCTCGATTAATCACTCTAGGGCGATGACTGATTAAAATCGTAGTTTTACCTTGGCGGTAAGATAGGAGTCCATCGAGAACTTCCGCTTCACTTATGGGGTCAAGATTGGCAGTAGATTCGTCTAAAATTAAGAGCGGTGGGTCAGTAACAATCCCTAGCGCGATCGCTAATCTTTGTCGCTGACCTCCCGAAAGATTTGCCCCTAATTCCCCTAAAATAGTTTGATATTTACTAGGAAGTTTACTAATAAATTCATCCGCCCTAGCAATTTGACACGCCTTGACAATTTGCTCAAATCCCACGCCAGGATTTCCCAATCGTAGATTATCAATAATTGGGCGAGTCCAAAAGTGCGACTCTTGGGGAATAATGACAATTTGTTCCCGGATACAATCAAGAGAAAGGTCTAATAAATTGTAATTGCCAATGCGAATATTACCAGACTGAGGCTGATATAAACCTGCAATAATTTTGGCTAAGGTACTTTTTCCACAACCAGACTTGCCAATTAAGGCAATAACTTGACCGCCGGGAAGAGCCAGGGAAAAGTTTTCTAAGAGTTCATTTCTGCCAGAATGATGAAAGTTGAGATTGCTGCAAATAATGTCAGCATTACTAGGAATTTTTACCGATGGTTTGGTATTTTTATCTTGAATTTCAGGAGTTGAGTCAATGACTTCAACTACGCGATCGATCGCCGATCGCGTGAAGGTTAATTGATTGACAAAACCAATGACACTGGCAATGAAAGTGAGGAAGTTTCTATTCATGGTACTCAAAGCCAACAATTGCCCAATACTCAATTCTTGACTGAAGACTAAATTGCTGCCAAACCACAGTAAAGTTATCTCACCAGCTAAGGAGAAAAAGCCCGAAAAAGTGTTATTTACAATTGCCACTTGATTCATATTAAAAGTAATATTGGCTTGTCTCCCATAGCGCACTTGAAATTCCTCCCAAAATTGAGGTGCAGCATTTTTAGCTTTCAAGACAATTGCACCTTTAAAAGTTTCCACTAGCAAGGCTGTATTTTCGGCAGCGACAATTAATAAACTGCTGATATTTTGTTTAAGTTTAGGTAGTAAAATTAGAGTTGAAATTGTCATTAATAAGCCAATCACTAAAGCAACTGCTAGTAACTTGGGGCTGTAGGCTAACATTAAACTCAGGGACATAGCAGCTACGAAAAATTGACTGGGAAGTAAGATAATAGCTTGAGAAATAATTTGATTAATTTGTTCAATATCTCGCAAGCGACTGGCAATTTCACCGCTGCGGTGACATTCGTAGTAAGCCATTGGCAAACCTAAGATAGTTCGGCAAAATTCTAAGATTAAATCTAACTGCAACCGCTGGGAAAAATGAGCAACTAAGTTTAGTTGTACGAATTTTAAACTGCTGTTAATTAAGTTCATTATTAAAACAGCAATAACTACAGCATTGAGTAACTTATTATCTCCTCTTACTAGCACGTCATCGGTGAGAATTTGTAGTAAGAATGGAGAGGCGAGAGCAAGTAAGGCTGAGACGAGATTAAGTAAGAGTGCTTCAGCGAGAATGTGGCGATAATTCCAGACTCGCAGTAAGAAACGGTGGAAGGTGCTAACGCGATCGCGATCGTCAATTTGTGCTAGAAATTCGGGGTGCGGTTCTAGCAGTAACATCACGCCATTTTGCCAACTTAATTGCAGTTCTTTTCTGGATAAATAGCGGATGCCAAAACCAGGATCGGCGATGACGTAATTGCTGCCTTTGCGGCCGTATAAAATCACCCAGTGAGAGCCTTTCCAGTGAATGATTCCTGGTAACGGGACGACTTTTTTATCGATTATTTCTAAGGAAGCTTTTACGCCTCTGGCATTGAATCCAAGGGTTTTAGCGCCTTGTTTGAGATTGAGTAATGTGGTTCCTAAAGCGCCAGTACCGGAGACTTCGCGGGTTTTACTGAGGGTGAAAATTCGACCGTAATATTTGGCAATGGCTGCTAGGCAAGCTGCGCCACAATCTTCTTCGCTATGCTGTAAGATAACTGGGTATTTCATTCAATTTCATGGTTAGTTAACTGTTAACTGTTAACTGTTAACTGTTAACTGTTGTTGGTTCATTAATGGCGGTGCGATCGCGAGTACAGAAGGCACAATATTGGGGGCGGCTAATCTCAGAAATCCGTAGCCAATGCCAGCAATTCCTGTCATCAAACCTAGATTTTCTACTCGCTGCGGTACGTCGCAAATCCAACCGTATTGGGCAATACTTTCAATCGCATTAAGAGCAATATTATTGATTTCCGATCGCCCGGAAGTATTCAATATTTGCCGATCGCAATTCAGGAATTCCAGATTGCCGAGATCGCCATTGCACAGAGAATGATTGTTACCAAAACCGCGCGCGATCGCAGTCTCCCGCGCCGCATCGATCTCAGCCAAAATTTCCCCATCCTGAAAATGGCGGAGTGAATGCAATCGCCCAAAACCGATACCGGGTGCGCCGTGACTCCATCCCAAGCTGAAAAATTGAGTGCGATCGCGCTCAAATCGCAAATCAGGCCAGTTTTTTACCTTTTCTGAAAACAAACTACGCTCGTAAGCGATCGCACCCAGCGCCGCTGAGTGAAAACGTTCCGCACCTGTCAGCGCTGCCAACTCCAACAGCGCCCAAGCAATACCCGCCGCACCGTGAGAAAATCCTGTCAGCGGTTGACATCCGGGAATTGTCCGCCAACCGACTCCCTGGGGCATTTTTTCAGCTTTTTCGAGGATGCGATCGCCACACAGAAGCGCCACTGTTTTAATGCGATCGCCCCCAACACAGCAATGCAGACTCGCCAAAGCCCCAATACACCCCGCCGCGCCGCCAATAATATCTAATTGCTCATCCTTAGAAATCAATGCTGGCAAGCTTTCCATCCATTCAACAGCCATGTATAACATCTCTGGCTGCTGCCACAAACTACCCAAGTGAGTCAAAGTATAAATCAACCCCGCCCAGCCGTTAAAAGCGCCAATTGATGAAATCAGCCTGCCCTCATATTCGACTTGGTGCAGTACCGATCGCATCCCTGCCTGGGCTAATTCCCGATAGCGATCCTGTTTTGTCACCGCACCCAAATAAGCCAGAAACAACGCTACACCGGGAATCCCATCCCACAAATCCCACCCCAAAGGGCTAACTGCCCAGTGGCGAGTACCCGTAAAAACTGGCCCAATCCAGCCCGCCAAATCGCCTGCACGCACGGCTAAAAACTCCAATCTGTCGCCGATCGCACTTGCTGCTTGCAGGCACGCCAACTCAGCCGCCCGATCGTCTGCTGCTGCCACCTTTGGCATCGCGTAACTAAGTGACTTCCCCGGTTCCACCACCATGCCTAACGTTGTGAGAGAAGTGCGAATAAACCATAGCTGGCGCTCTAAATCGGCTTCATTCATGGCTTGTAGGCGCTGCTGCACCAACTCTAGCCCCGACTCGTCAAAAAAATCGCGAAAACATTCGCCGTTACTCGCCCACAGATGGCGCGAGTTGGGATACGTTGTGAGTTTGGGAATATCACCTTGCCACAAAGCCGCTTTCTCAGCCGGGATAACGCGCTCTAGGTATGGCAGCGCGGGGACTTCTACCCAAAGTTTATCGAAAAGGCGATCGCGATCGAGAGCATCCCGCAACAAATTTGGGTGAAAGCTTTCTTGCAGCAACAACCCGTAACTCCGGGTTTCCCGCAGGAAAACGCGCACTTCGTCTGTCGCAAAGCGATCTAAAAAATTGCTAAATTCCTCTCTATGCTTGACGATTAGCCGATAAGTCGCAGTAAATCCCGTTGCGATCGCCTCCTGATATGCCAACGCATTCACCAACTCCCCCTGCAAGCGCGGTTGATTTTGATTCTCTCCGAGCGCGATCGCTTGCCGAGAAACCTTTGCTTCATCAGTGTTTGAGGCTTTCAATCCAATTTTCCGCCCCCTTCCCAACCTTTCGGGATTGCCACCGATCGCGCTCACATCCACCGCCTCTGCTGCGATCGCCTGGGGTTGTGGCAGCAAACCCACGCGCAGTACGGATTTGCCCATTTCTCGACGGGCGGGGAGAACAGAATTTGGCGAGTTTGGGGCAACTGGATGGGGGTGAAATAGGGATTCTAAGTCAATTAACACGGGGTGTTCCCCGGCTGCGATCAGGTTTTCGGCATGGAAATCAGTGCCTTGGATGGCGTGCAGTAGCGCTAGTAACCCGCCGAGGCGCTGGTAAAAGCGTTCGACGGCGGCGGGAGTTTCGCAACTGCTGGTATGGGCGAATTCTACCCATCCGTAACTGCCGCGATCGAGGATTTGCAAAGTGCGAAACTTTAGCTCACTTTTGGTATTAAGCCATGTGAGAATTTCTTGAAAGTGAGCGTCTACAGCCAGGGGTTTGGGCTTATAGGCGATTTGCCAGCCAGAGCTAAATGTGACGATCGCAACGCTACGGCCGCCGTTGTGAGCGTCACCCGCACCCGCTTTGACTTGTGCTAGAACTCCTAGCTCGATTTTGTGAGCAAAGTGAGAGATAATTGTTTCCCAGTCATCGCAGAGGCGCTGGAGGAATTCTAAACTGAGATCGACCCAGATATTTATACAAATGACCAATTGTTGCGCTAATACTGGGTATTCTTGCAGGATCGCGATCGCACTTTCGGGATCTTCTAACCGCTGTAAGAAGCTCTCAAAGCGCTGTTGAGGAGTTTCCCCTGCCAGTAAGCCTTGCAATCGCTGGGCATTTAGCTCTAGTGCCATTGTTGGGTTCAGCATCCAGAAGAAGCGATCGGGTAAAAATGCTAACAAAATTGATTCGATGGTAGTGCGATCGAAGGGTAGGGACGATGTTTTTCTATCCTTTACTAAGGCGGCAATTCCTTGGTGCAAGCGGTTTTTACCTTGGGCAACCAGGGGCGCGATCGCGATCGTAAAACCTTCTGCCTCCGCGCGATCGCCCATCGTAAAAGCCCGATCTAGTTCTTCCAACCAACTTAGAGGCTTTCCATGTCGCTTAGCTAGTGTTGAGACTGGTTCTCCCAACAGATACCGAAATTCTGCCTCAGTAATTCCCTCCAAAGCCAGTTTCTTATCAAAAAAAGTATCTTTTGTCAAGGGGTATTGCGATCGCCACCGCCGCCATCGGCGATCGGCTAACTCCCGATCAAACTCATCTTTGCAGCCAGCGCCCAAAGACGCAATCCTTTCCCTCAGCGCGATCGCCCGATACCAACTCTCCCCTTGAAATGCTTGTCTATCCATTGCCTTTACACCCTAACTCCTTGAATGCCAACAGTACCCCAATTCATTGCAGAGCCTTGATTTCGGGCAAAATTGGCGATCGCGCTTGACTTTATTCTATGATTATGATAATCATTATCATAACGGTTGTAAAGGCGATCGGCTCAAAGCTGAAGCTAAAAGTTAACAGATTAGCGCGAAAACATAATTTAACATCGTGCATTTTGAGTAGCTTAACAACCCTGTACAAATATTACACGATCCTCCGATTTATCAGAGGTCTGTGAGGAGTTTTAATGTTAAAAATTTTGTGCAATACTGTGCTATTCAGCCCAGTAACAATGTGTGCTGTCCTAGCAATTTGTGGGAGCGCGATCGCCGACGAAAAAGCATATTTCAGCCAAACTATACCCAATCAAATTGCCGATCCATTAGCACAGCCTAGCGCCAGTTCCGAGCCAATGGATCAAGTTACATCAGTCTCCCAACTATCCGACGTACAACCCACAGATTGGGCATTTCAAGCATTACAATCATTAGTAGAACGCTACGGCTGCATTGCAGGATACCCCGACGGAACCTATCGCGGCAATCGCGCTCTAACCCGTTACGAATTCGCCGCCGGATTAAACGCTTGCTTAGACCAAGTTACCCGCTTAATTGGCAGTAGCACAGCTAATTTAGTCACCAAAGAAGACCTAGCTACCCTCCAAAAATTACAAGAAGAATTCGCCGCCGAACTTGCCACCTTACGCGGCAAAATTGACACCCTAGAAGCTAGAACTTCCGAACTCGAAGCCAACCAATTTTCAACCACCACAAAATTGATAGGAGAAGTAATTTTTGCCGTCACAGACGTATTAGTTGGCGATGGCGAAAAAGTCAGCCTGCCCTTATCACCCCTCAACCCATTTACCGGCGCACCAAGAGAAAGATTTAGAGAGTTTACTACCGACGATCAAAGCACCGTTTTTGCTAACAGAGTCCGGCTAGAATTACTAACCAGTTTTACCGGACAAGATCAGTTAAAAATTCGCCTGACAGCGGGTAATTCAGCACACCCTGGCCGACGCGCACCTGACAATATTCGAGGCTTTGAATATGGGCCAAACCCAGTTACAGCTTATCAATCTGGCGGCGATCAAGCTGATGTAGCCAGAACAAATGAAGGTCAACAAACCTTTCAAGATATCAGCACATTATCTGCCAATAATACCTTTGGATTAACAGGATTAAGTTACGAGTTTCCCATTACTTCTCGCTTGCAAGCCGTGATTATGGCAAAAGATGGCGAACACATGGAATATGTGCCGACAACATTCAGCCTATTTGATGATGGCAATGGCGGAACTCGTTCTCTATCTATTCTCGGTCAACGCAACCCAATTTATAGCCTGGGCGGATTAGGTGCTGGCGCTGGATTGACTTATGAATTTAGCGAAAAATTGAGTCTCAGCGTTGGATATTTAGCTGGAACTGCGGAAAATCCCACTCAAGGAAATGGCTTATTTGACGGGAGAAATTCCGTTCTCGCTCAGTTAACATTTAACCCCACCCCTAACCTATCTTTGGGCTTAATTTACAACAAAAATTATCAAGTAGGCAGTCCTCTATTTAACAATGATGTCGGGACTTCATTAGCCAATAGTCCAATTTTCTTGACCGATAAATATGCCACAAATTCCTATGGTTTATCGGCCTTGTGGCAAGTTAATCGTAGATTTGCGATCGGCGGCTGGTTTAGCTATACTGATGTTAAAAGTTTTGGAGGAACATTAGCCCCTGGTACGCCCTTTGAAACTCGTTTTAGCAGCAGCAATGCTGATATTTTTAGCTACGGTATCACCTTAGCTTTTCCTGACCTGGGAAAAGAGGGAAATTTAGGAGGGATTGTGATTGGTGTACCTCCTTATGTAACTAGCGCCAAAACCCCTTCTCCCTTCGATGAACCTCAAAGCGTACCGGGAAATCGGGCTGGTTATGACACTAAAGATTTAGTCAGGCGAATTCCCGATCGCACTACTCCTTTTCACATTGAAGCTTTCTACGTTTATCGCCTCACGGATAATATCTTACTCACTCCTGGTTTGATTTGGTTAACGGCTCCTAATCAAAGTAACAAAAATCCTGATGTTGTGATTGGAACCTTGAGAGCTACATTCCTTTTTTAAATGTAGTCAGAAACCGCGTTTCTTGATCTGGGATCGGAAACCGGGTTTCTTCCTAAATATCTCGTTCAAAATCCAATTTTATCGAGAAACCCGGTTTCTTTACCTTTATGCAGTCATTTCTACCCACTGCTGTATTCTTAGGCCCATCTCTCAGAATTGATGAAGCTAAAAAAATTCTCCACGCCAACTATTATCCTCCAGTTCGGAGGGGAGATATTTATCGAATTATCCCATCTGGCATTGAAACTATTATTTTAATTGATGGAGTATTTCATCAGGAAAGACCTGTTTGGCAACGCGAAATTTTGGACGCAATTAATGCCGGAATTAAGGTTTATGGTGCATCAGGGGTAGGAGCATTGAGAGCCGCAGAATTACATGAATTTGGCATGAAGGGTTGCGGCACAATTTTTGAATGGTATCGAGATGGAATTATTGATGGAGATGACGAAATTTGGCTAACTTATGGTGACGATTCCCATAACTTCTGCCCGATTTCAGAACCGCTAATTAATATCCGCTATACTTTACTTAATGCTGTTAAAAATGGCTGTTTAACAGCAGAAAAATCAGCAGAACTAATTGAGTTTGCCAAACAATTATATTATCCCGATCGTTCCTATCAGCAGCTTCTTAAAAGTCCAGTTTTACAACAGCTATCTCCCTTAGATTTTGCTGAGATCAAAACTTATCTAATGACACAACAAGTGGATCTAAAAAGGCTGGATGCTATGCAAGTGCTGAATTGGCAATCTGAATCTTCCCAGAAACAAGAGATTATCTCTAGTCAGCCGCAGCAATTAGAATTACCAGTGCCAGAAATTCTCAGTAAAATAGTTGCAATGACAGGCTTTATTGGCAGCGATCGAATTTGCACAGGTAGAGAACTTTTATTGGCAGTAAAACAGGATGTTAACTTGCTAAAAGAGATGCAAATCACTTTATCAAAACACTGTTTTATTCAGGAGTGGGTAAAGCAAAATAGCATTGTTTATCCAGAAGATAATTTAGAGTTTGACTTGGCTGAGTGGGAAAAAGTACATGAGATTGTTTGCGATCTAAAATGGTTGCAGTCGAATGGTTTAACTTTTTGTAGCTATAGGAAATTAATGCGCGATCGCCTAGCAATTGATTGGATAATTAACCAAGGCCCAGAATATTTTGGAATCAAGGGAAATTTAGAGCAATCTATTCAGGAAGAATTGCTAATTACCAACAGTAATTTATCTTATCTCTCTCAGGCAGAATTAACTGCTTTACGGTACAAAATATCGCAACGTTATTTCATTTTAGAATGGGCAACCCAAAACAATATTTTTCCCGATCGATCGCTAAAAACTCACCTACAAAAGAAAGAGCAAGAAAGTATATCTGCTAATAGCTTTAACAATTTTAATAAAATTAGATCGCAAACTATAGCATTTGAAGAGTGGATTGTCAACCAAGGCCCCAACTATTTTGGAATTAGTTGGAGTTTTTCTAATGCCTTATGCCAAGAATTACAAATTACTGGAAAAGCCGCACACTTACTCGAAAACAACTAAAAAAATATGGATGTACTTACTAAAGCTTATGCGATTGGTACTCACCGTTTAATCTCACCTGAACAAACCTTAGCAAATATCCACCCTTACTTACCAGCAGCAGGGATTACTCGTTGTGCAGATATCACTGGTTTAGATCGAATTGGCATTCCTGTTTATTGTTCTATAAAACCCGGTGGGCGCTTGGTACAAATCCACAACGGTAAGGGATTATCTCAGATGGCGGCTAAAGTCTCAGCGCTAATGGAAGCAATAGAAGTTTTCCATGCTGAAAACCCATACTGCAATTTTTATAGCAGCAGTTTTAATGATATTAATGTTAGCGATCTATCAATAATTTCACCTAATATTTTACCACTTTACTTATCCCATAATTTCTTTAGCAAAGACTTAATAATCGACTGGATTAAAGCAGAAAATTTGCAGAAAAATGAAAGTGTATTGCTACCTGCAAGCGCTGTCTATCTGCGATCGCCGTCGCTGTATGGCTTTTCCTCAAATGGTCTTGCTAGTGGCAATCATATTGTAGAAGCAACCCTACATGGGCTTTATGAGTTAATTGAAAGAGACGCAATAGCTGGGGTGAGTATTAATGGCAAAATTGACATTAAAAGCTGTCAAATTATCGATCTAAATACGGTGGATGATGAGTTGATATGTTCGCTAATATATCGGATTAAATCTGCTAATTTTAAGCTGGTATTAATCTGGCTAAAAAGTTGTATTTCAGTTAATACTTTTTGGGCAATTATCCTTGACAAAAATCCCTTAACTCCTGCAATTATGGTCAATTTCGGTTACGGAACACATCTAAGTGTTTCTGTAGCTGCGGCACGGGCAATTACTGAGGCTGCTCAATCTCGCTTGACATTTATTTATGGTGTTAGTGAAGAGTTGGCAGAGCCACTTCCTCGCGATCGTAGCCAGACTTATTATAAAATTTATGCTTATTTTGACCGTTTACAAGCAACAGCATCTTGGCAGAATTTCAGTAGTCTAGCTGGTAATAATTTAAGCGAAGATTATAATTATATTTTGCGATGTCTGTGGGAAAGTGGATATAAAAATATATTCCGAGTCAATCTAACTCGGCCGACATTTAATATTCCAGTTGTTAAAGTTTTAGTGCCGGGGTTACGATATAACCCTTCCATAACCGGGTAATTTTTCTGGTAGTAAATGCGTCTTTTTGTGGAACAGATGCGATAATAATGATAATCATTATTATCGCATCTGTTCCTATGTCATCCACAAATAACGTCGAGTCCGCCATTTCCACCGACAACAATCAAAACCCCTCCCTGACAAGCATCCGTCCCCGCCGCCTCCGCCGTACACCAGCTTTGCGGCGCATGGTACGAGAAAATCACTTAACCGTTGACGACCTCATCTATCCCCTATTTGTAATGACAGGGGAGGGGCAAAATTTCCAGTAATACCTGAAAGCCAAAAAGACGACAACGGCAGCGAAAGTTACAACCCCGAAGGATTAGTACAGAAAACGGTCAAAGCTATCAAAGAAATTGTACCAGAAATAGTAGTAATTACTGACGTAGCCCTCGATCCTTTTACCACTCACGGACACGACGGCTTAATTGACGAAAACGGTAAAGTCCTTAACGATCCAACAGTAGAAATTCTGGTAAAAATGGCAGTTTCTCAAGCCGTTGCCGGCGCAGATATGGTAGCACCTTCTGACATGATGGATGGGCGCGTAGGCGCAATTCGTAAAGCCTTAGATGCCTCTGGCTACTTCGATGTCAGTATTCTGGCTTACTCCGCTAAATATGCCTCTGCCTATTACGGCCCCTTTCGAGATGCCCTCGATTCTGCCCCTAAATTTGGTGATAAAAAGACTTATCAAATGGATGCGGCAAACGCTAGAGAAGCCTTGAAAGAAGTTGCTTTAGATATCGCCGAAGGAGCAGATATTGTGATGGTTAAACCAGCCTTAGCTTACTTAGACATTATCTGCCAAATTCGAGAAGTAACTCAGTTACCTGTTGCTGCTTATAATGTCAGCGGTGAATATGCGATGATTAAGGCCGCTGCACAGCAAGGATGGATTGATGAAAAGCAGGTAATTTTAGAGACTTTAACCAGTATTAAACGGGCGGGTGCTGATTTAATTTTGACTTATTTTGCCAAGGAAGTTGCTTTGATGCTAAGGTAAGGGAGATTTTTCCACTGTCGATGAACATTGAGAGGAAAATCGACCCTCATCTAGTGTAAGATTTTTGATGCTTCCCATCGGACGGCACTAGAAGGCTCAATCAGTTCTCCTGCTCATTTAAAGCCAATTCCTGAACTAGAAAGCCCGAAAGTGCCAGAAAGCCTACCGTTGCAATCTCAACGCTTATCCTCAACCTTATGGATCTCAAATCTTTAATTCGCGACATCCCAGATTTTCCTAAACCAGGGATTCTGTTTCGAGATATTACTACTCTCCTGCGCGATCGCGAAGGACTACGCTACACCCTTGACACTTTAACCGAAAAGTGCTCTGGGCTGTCCGCTGATTATATCGTTGGTATGGAATCGCGGGGCTTTCTCTTTGGCGTACCTTTAGCTTATAAATTGGGTATTGGCTTTATTCCCGTCCGCAAACGCGGTAAACTGCCAGCAGAAATTAATTTTGTTGAGTATGAGTTAGAGTACGGCACCGATCGCTTGGAAATACACCAAGATGCTATTGAACCAGGCAGTCGCGTGTTAGTTGTAGACGATTTGATGGCCACTGGAGGAACAGCGGTCGCTACAGGTCAGTTATTACAGCAAGCGCAGTGCGAAATTGTAGGTTTTGCCTTTATCATCGAATTAAAAGATTTAGGCGGTAGAGAAAAGTTACCAGATGTGCCAATTGTGACATTAGTTGAGTATTAATTGTTAGTTGTTAGTTGTTAGTTGTTAGTTGTTAGTTGTTAGTGGTTAGTTGTTAGTTGTTAGTTGTTAGTTGTTAGTTGTTAATTAGGTGGACATGATTAAACTTAACTATGTCATCGCGAGTATAATGATGATACTATTGCGAGCATAATATATGTCATTGCCAGTATAATATATGTCATTGCGAGCGAAGCGAAGCAATCGCGAAGGCTTGAGATTGCTTCGCTTCGCTCGCAATGACAGGAACTTCTCAATGACAGAAATTTCCTGATGACAGTTAATAGTTGCTAACTAGCTTTATTTACTAATAACAACTAACAACTAACAACTAACAACTAACCACTAACAATTAATACTCAACTAACAACTAACAACTAACAACTTCTATGACTTCTATCAAATTAAATCGTAATTTACGGGTCTTAAATTCACTGTTTGCCAGCGAGACATTTGCTTATATAGTTAAGCGGCTACTACAGGCAATTTTGACACTGTTTTTGACATCTGCCCTCTGTTTTACTATTATTCAACTAGCTCCAGGCGATTACTTAGACACCTTGTATCAAAATCCCAAAATTGCACCAGAAACTGTTAAGCAACTAGCACAACAATTTGGCTTAGATAAGTCTTGGATTGAGCAATATTGGCGCTGGCTTTTGCAAATCCTCACTCAGGGAAATTTTGGTAAAAGTTTTGTTTATGGGCGAGATGTAGCTGAATTGTTATGGGAACGAGTACCTGCAACTCTAGTAATGGCGATCGGTTCTTTAATTGTAACTTGGGCGATCGCAATTCCCTTGGGGATTATCGCTGCTGTTAACCAAAATCGCTCTACAGACAGATTTTTACAAGTAATTAGCTACACTGGTCAAGGATTCCCCAGCTTTATTACAGCTCTACTTTTGCTATTTCTAGCACAGAACACTTCACCTCTTTTTCCTGTAGGCGGGATGACAAGTATCGATCATGAAGATTTATCTTTGTGGGGCAAAATTATCGATTATTGCTGGCATTTAATTTTACCAACTGTAGCTCTAAGTATCACCAGCTTCGCAGGTTTGCAAAGACTAATGCGGGGGCAATTATTGGACGTACTGCGACAAGATTACATCCAAACTGCGCGGGCTAAAGGTTTGCCAGAAAATCGAGTGATTTACGTTCACGCTTTACGGAATGCGATTAATCCTCTGATTACACTTTTAGGATTTGAGTTTGCTAGCTTGTTAAGCGGTGCATTTATTGCGGAACTTTTTTTCAACTGGCCAGGTCTAGGTAAACTTACCTTAGATGCTGTCACTAATCAAGACTTGTATTTAGTGATGGCAAGCTTGATGATGGGGGCTGTAATGTTGATTGTGGGTAACTTATTAGCAGATCTACTCCTTAAGGTAGTTGACCCCCGCATCCGCCTAGAAAATCTTAAGTAATAAGCTGAATAGTAAAAGAAAATTCAATCTTTGAATTTAAATTTTGCTGCCTTTTGCAATCGATCCCCTGTTAATATTATTTCATAATCATCTTTAACTTTAGATCGGGATTGCACTATGGCAGAAATTATCGGTACCCCTCAAGCAGATAGCATCGGAGGTTTACCAGAGGATGACAGAATCTTTGGGTTGCAAGAGAATGACACAATTTCTGGCAACTCTGGTAACGATTCTATTTATGGCGGTAAGGAAAACGACTTTATAGATGGAAACTCCGGTAGTGACTCTCTATTTGGGGATCTAGACAACGATACTGTCAATGGCAATGAAGATAACGACTCTATCTATGGCGGTAGAGGCAACGATTTGCTGGCCGGTAACTCTGGTAGCGATGTTTTATTTGGTGATAGAGGTGCTGATAATCTTACTGGTGGAGAGGGGGCTGACGTATTTGTTCTTACCCGTTACGCTGATGGTGGCCCTTCACTAACTAGCGGGGGTTTAAGTCTGGCAGATGCAGATGTTATCAATGACTTTACAGACAATTTGGATCTGATTGGTTTGAGTGGAGGGTTGACCTTTGCTGACCTCAACTTGGTGGACGCAGGTAATAATACCTTTATTCAAGACCGAGTAACTGGAGAATTTCTTGCTGTCCTTGCAGGGGTTAACCGGAGTTTAATTTCTGCGGCAGATTTCACTACTAATAACTCTAGTGTTGTTCCTAGTCCTCTGCCTGGGCCTTCGATTACTGCCTATGGGCTGACGGCAAGTAATAGGATTGTAGGGTTTAATACTTTTGCTCCGGGAATCACGCTTAGGGATGTGTCGGTGACGGGGTTAGAATCTGGGGAAAGCTTGGTGGGGATTGATTTCCGCCCTGCTAACGGTCAACTCTTTGGTTTGGGTAGCAGCAATCGCTTGTACAGGATTGACCCCATCAGTGGGGCGGCGACTGCGGTGGGAACAGCACCCTTTAATCCCACTTTGACATCTGGGGCTACTGGTTTTGATTTTAATCCCACTGTCGATCGCATTCGGGCTATAAATGAGGCGGATCAAAATGCGCGGCTAAATCCTGATACTGGGGGAGTTGTGGATTTCAACACGACTACCGATGGTATTCAATTAGACGGAAGTTTGGCCTATGCTAGTGGCGATCGCAACTCTGGGGCAAATCCGTCGGCAGTGGGTGCAGCTTATACTAATAACTTTGCCGGGGCTACGTCAACCACACTGTATGCGATCGATAGCAATTTGGACGTTCTGGTGCGGCAAGTTCCACCTAACGATGGCGTACTTAATACCGTTGGATCGTTGGGTGTTGACGCTTCTAGCGTCCTGGGATTTGATATTAGAAGCGTTGGCGGTCAGGAGTCGGGTTATGCAGCCCTGAATGTTGGCGGCGTTTCGAGTCTATACAATATCAATTTGACCACAGGTCAAGCTACGGCGTTAGGTCAAATTACGAATGGGGAAGCGATCGTTGGTTTAGCATTGCCTTTGCCTACAGCCTATGCAGTTACAGGTAGAGATGGAGCTGAAAGAATTATCGGCTTTAATGCAGCAGCACCGCAAGCAGTCCTCAGCGATGTTGCTGTTACGGGGTTACTGCCAGGAGAAAGCTTGCTAGGGATTGATTTCCGCCCTGCTACGGGTGTACTTTACGGTTTGGGTAGCAGCAATCGGTTGTATGCGATCGATCGGGCGAGTGGCGTAGCAACTGTGGTGGGAACCGCACCTTTGAATCCAACTCTTACAATTGGGGCGACTGGTTTCGATTTCAATCCTACTGTCGATCGCATTCGGGTTATCAATGAGGCAGATCAAAATGGGCGGCTGAACCAGGAAACAGGGGCAGTTGTAGATTTTGATACGCTGATTGGAGGTGTCCAATTCGACAGAAATTTAGTTTACGCTGCTGGCGATATCAACGCTGGGGCAAATCCTACGGCGGTGGCCGCAGCCTATACTAATAACTTTGCCGGGGCTACGTCAACTACACTGTATGCGATCGACAGTGGTTTAGATGTTCTGGTAAGGCAAGTTCCGCCTAATGATGGTGTGCTTAATACTGTTGGTTCCTTGGGTGTTGATGCTTCTCGCATACTTGGCTTTGATATTAGTCCCAATGGGAATGCGATCGCTGCCCTTGAAGTCGGAGGCGTGTCAAGTCTGTATAATATTAATTTGACAACAGGTGCGGCTACGGCGATCGGTCAAATTGGCAATGGAACTTCCGTCAAAGGTTTGGCATTGACTTTGATTTAATGTTCGCTAATGGCTAATGGCTAATGGCTAATGGCTAATGGCTAATGGCTAATTGCTAATTGCTAATTGCTAATACTAAATCGGGCTTAAATGCCCGTTTATCTTTCAGTCCGCGCAGGCGGACTTTGTTTGTTTAGTAGCGGTTTCAACCGCCGAAGCATATTTTTGTTGCATTTTCCCTCTTCCCTCTTCCTTCTTCCCTCTTCCTTCTTCCCTAGCCCCTAGCCCCTAGCCCCTAGCCCCTCTTCCTTCAACAAAATGTTTTCCCAAGTTTTCTACTTATTGCGTTCTCGTTCTGATGGTAAATATCTAACTGCTCATCCCAATCAAGACACAGATGAGAGTTATTTGTTAATGTTTCGCGAAGACTTTGAAGCTCTCAGCTATCTAAATAAGTATGGTGCAGATGTAGCCGATCGCTTTGGAGTCGAATCTATTGCCGGTTCTCAATTACAAAGCTTGCTCAAGCGTTGGGGATTTAACGGTGTGGGCATTGTTCAAGACCCATTATTGCCGAGGATTGAGTTTTTGTCTGTGCGTTAAGGCGATCGCTTTTCTCAATAGCACTGTTGAGCTTATGACCCATATATAGCGCAACTTGTGGATTTTGTCAACCATTTGACCCTATATCTGACATGGCCTATAGTCATAGTCTATTGATTTATTGTGATACGAGCAGACTGTAATCATGGTTCGAGAACTTGAGCGGACGAGTCAAAACGACACCCAGAAAAAGCACACCTTCCCGGAAACTGCACCTGCGGCCAATCCGGTGTTTTTCAGGACTTATAGCCGCCGCACAGAAAACGGGCGGGAGACGTGGGAGGAAGTGTGCGATCGCACGGTTCGCGGTTTAGCCAAACTCGGCAATCTCACCCCCGCAGAAGCGGATCTCCTACACCGGATGCAAAGCCAACTTAAGGCCCTCACCTCCGGTAGATGGCTGTGGGTGGGGGGTAGCGAGTGGATTGAAGCACCAGAGAATTTTTCCGGGGCCTATAATTGTTCATCCACAAATATCGCTGACTGGCGGGCTTTCGGGCTATTGATGGATTTGGCAATGATGGGCTGCGGTACTGGGGCGGTTCTCGAACCCAAATATATTAACCAACTACCGCCAATTCGGAATCGTTTATTAGTTGAATTGCAGGGAGAAATTGGCACTACTCCCGCTCAATTGCGGCGGGAAGAAACTGAAGTCAAAGTAGAGGGAAATCAAGCAACCATCTATGTAGGAGATTCTCGCCAAGGTTGGGTTAAATCTTATCAAAGTTTGCTGGAATTGTCAACTGATGAAAGATTTTCAACCGATGTGCAAGTTGTCATCGAATTGAGCGATGTCCGCCCGGTGGGAGAACCATTAAAAGGCTTTGGCGGTGTCGCTAATCCGGTGAAATTGGCAGAACTTTATCATCGCTGTGCCGCTATTTTGAATAAGGCTTTAGGACGGCAATTAAATTCTGTTGAATGCTGTTTATTGATTGATGAAGCAGCGGTGACAATTGTTGCCGGCAATATTCGGCGTAGTGCAGGGATTCGTCAGGGAGATAGCAACGATCCCCTATTTTCTAATGCCAAAGATAACCTATGGCAACAAGATGCAAATGGTAATTGGCGAATAGATCCAGAGCGTGATGCTTTAAGAATGGCAAATCACTCTCGTGTTTTTCATTACAAACCCACCTTAGAAGAATGTATTGATGCCGTTCGTAAACAGTATTATTCTGGTGAAGGTGCAATTCAATGGGCTGGTGAAGCGGTAGCCAGATCTAACTGCGATTTGCTATCAACTTCTGCACTGAAACTAGAATTTTTGAAAGCATATAACGATGGAAAGGCTAAAGAGTGGTTGCAGGAAAATTATCCTCATATCAATTCTGAGGAATTAGGGCATCGTTTAGCCCGTATGGGTTTGAATCCATGTGTTACGGCTGATACTTGGGTTCATACTGAGTATGGTGCAAGACAAGTCAAAGACTTAATTGGAGTGCAGCAAGCTGTCTATGTCAATGGAGAACTTTTCAGCACTACCCCAGAAGGCTTCTTTTTCACTGGAGTTAAACCAGTGGTTAAAGTGCAAACCAAAGAGGGTTATAGCTTAAGGTTGACAAAAAACCATCAAGTTTTGAAAGTAACAGCACAGACCCAAAAAAAGCAGTATTCTGAATGGTGTGAGGTTGGCGATCTTAAAATTGGCGATCGCATTCTAATTCACAATCATCGTAATCTTCAATCTTGGGATGGTGTTGGTAGTTTTGATGAAGGATGGCTCTTGGGTAGTTTACTAGGAGATGGCTGTTTTTCTGTCAATCAAGCCAATCACACCTATCAAGCTAAATTGAGGTATTGGGGCAATACTCAAATAGAAATGAAAGAGTATGCCTTAACGCTGGTGAATAACCTGCCTAAACCTCCTCAATACACCAAAGATTTGCAAGGAATTTATCATCCCAACAACAAATACTATGAGGTTAGCTCATCAAGTTTAGCTCGTCTTGCTAAGAAATTTGGTTTGGATCATCATTCCAAAGTAATCACTCCTGAAGTTGAGCAGGCAAGTTATGAATTTTATCGTGGATTCCTCAGAGGCTTCTTTGATGCTGATGGAAGCGTTCAAGGAACTCAAGAAAAAGGAATTAGTGTTCGGCTATCTCAAAGCAATTTGCCTGTTTTAGAAGCTGTACAAAGGATGCTGTTGCGTTTAGGTATTGGCTCGACAATATATCAAAATCGCAGAACAGAAGGATTCAGAATGTTGCCTAATAGCCAGAAAAACTTGGCGGAATATTTCTGCAAGGCATCCCATGAGTTGGTCATTGCTAATGACAATATCTATGTATTTCAACAAGTAATTGGGTTCCAAGAGCCAGAAAAATCACAGTTACTAGCAAGCCTACTATCTGGGTATAAACGCAAGTTTAACCGTGAGAGATTTTCGGTTGAGATTACTGCAATTATCTCTGATGGAGAAGAAGCAGTTTATGACTGCACCGTACCAGGGGTTTCTCAGTTTGATGCTAATGGATTTGTGGCTCACAATTGTGGGGAAATTATTGGCGCAAATTTTCACTGTGTCAGTGGTGAAACTCTACTCATTACTAGAGATGGAATTCACCCAATCAAAGATGTTATCGACTTAGAAATTGAGATATGGAATAGTCAAAAATGGAGCCAAGTTACACCCTTTAAAACAGGTAGTCAGCGTAAACTATATCGAGTGCAATTTGGAGATGGCTCTTACTTAGATGCCACAGAATATCATAGATTCTTTGTCAAAGATCGCTTTGGTAAAGTGTACAAAGAAGTTCAAACCAAAGATTTGATGGATGTCAGTCACTATGCCATTCACACAGAGCCTTTCACAATTAAGTATGAAGATGGTTTGAATGTAGATCCTAGTTACGCCTATACTTTAGGAGTAGCCGTAGGAGATGGAACTACAGATCAAAATGACAATGCCAAAATTAGACTTTACCAAAAGAAGGCAGCTTTAGTAGTATCAGGAAATAAGTCACCGGAAAGAACATATAGCTATTTACCTGCTTTTACCGATGTGACAGATTTAGGCTTTTCTGGAGAATTGCTGAAAGCATTAAAAACTAATGCAGAAGCATTGAATGTAATTGCCAGTTGGAATCGTCAAGCAATACTGCATTTTATTGCTGGCCTAGCTGATACAGACGGCTCGAATACAAGTGGCAACGGTATCAGGATTTATATCTCTGATTACAAGCGAGCTTACAGAGTTCAATTACTTCTAACAAAATGTGGCATTCGTTCATCAATCAATCTTTTTGCCCATAAGGGATCGATCACTAATTATGGCATCAGAAGTCGGGATTTGTATTACTTACAAATTACTGATTGTGCTGATATTCCTTGTCAGCGTTTAGATGTTAGTAAAGGAAGTAGTGCTAAATCTAAAGGCAAATGGCAGATTGTAAGAAATGTTGAAGAATTACCTGATTTACACGATACTTACTGCTTTAATGAACCAGAGTATCACAAGGGAGTTTTTGGTAATACTTTAACTGGAAATTGTAATCTTGCTGAGATTCATCTCAATCAAATTGACCCCAAAAACCTCAAAGAACAAGAAGAAGCCTTCACCGCCGCTGGATTATCAGTGGCCACACTTCTCAATCACAAATTTGTCGAACCCCGCTACAACTACAGTCGCGAATTAGACCCAATTGTAGGCGTGTCTTTTACAGGTTTGTTCGATTTCTTTGTCCATGCTTTTGGCGTTGATTGGCTGCGCTGGTGGGAACAAGGACGACCTGAAACTGAACAAGGAATCGCCTTTAAAGAGGGAGAAAAAGAGTATTTAACTCGTTGGCGGGAAATAGTAAATCAAGCTGTCTGGGATTACTGCGATCGCCATTCTCTCAAACGTCCAAATCGTTGTACAACCGTTCAACCTTCGGGAACAAAAAGTTTATTAACAGGTGCATCTCCTGGTTGGCATCCTCCGAAAGCACAGCGTTTTATTCGCCGCATTACTTTCCGCAAAAATGACCCCGTAGCCTTAGCTTGTATTGACTATGGCTACAATGTCATTCCGTCTCAATCTGACAAAGATGAAAATGGTAATTTGCTGAATGATGCCTTCGATCCACGTTGCACAGAATGGTTGATTGAAATTCCCGTTGCTGTACCTTGGGCCGATTTACCAGGAGCAGATAAAATTGAGATTGGCAAGTTTTCTGCGTTGACACAAATGGATTTCTACTTAAATGTCCAGTGTCATTGGACAACCCATAACACTTCGGCAACTGTAGAACTAAGAGCCGATGAAGTTGAGCCTTTAGGACAGCGCATCTACGAAGCTATTCAAAATGATGAAGGATACATTTCTGTAGCTCTCCTAGCGCGATTTGATGACCACCAATCGTTTCCTCGCTTGCCCTTTGAGCCAATCACCAAGGAACAGTATGAACAGCTTATAAAGGAGGTTATCTTGCGGCGGCATACGGATAATTTTCTTACAGCTTTGCTCCGCTACGATCGCGGTGAATTGCTAGAAGTTGGTCCCGCTGGTTGTGATTCAGATAAATGTACTTTCCCGGAACAAAAACCAACTTCTAACCGTTAAATTATTTTTGGGCTTTTGTCTTATAATTAAAAGCAGTGTGCTAGTTTTTGAACTTTGCCCACTGCTTTTATTTTTCACTACACCTATGGATTTATCAAGCAAGAATAAGAGTTTGAGTGGTGTTTATTTCATTCAAAATACTCTTGACAGTAAAGTTTATGTGGGAAGTTCAATTGATATAGAGCGGCGATGGTATGACCATAAAAACTTATTATCAAGGAGCCAGCATCATAGTAAACATCTGCAAAATGCTTGGAAAAAATACGGAGTAGAAAATTTTGAGTTTAAAATCATAGAGTTAGTTAATGAACCAACTATTTTAGTAGAAAGAGAGCAATTTTGGATGGACACTCTCCAATCTTACGATCCTCAATTTGGATATAATGCTAGTACAACAGCTAATATTTTTGTTAACTCTGAGTTTTTAGTTGCTCAACCTTCAAAAACAAAAGACTGGATAGTAATTTCGCCTCAAGGAGAAAAAAAATTTGTTAGAAATCTTTCTGCATTTTGCAGAGAAAATGGCTTGCATCGAACATCTATGGTTAACGTTGCATCTGGAAAAACCCTTACATCTGGCGGGTGGAAGTGTCAGTATGCTTACACCCCTAAACACCAAGATCGGCCGAGTAAGCGCTTCAAAAATTATGTTGTGACAGACACTGATGGCAACAGTCAAAAAGTTACCAACTTAAAGCTTTTTTGCGAACAAATGGGTTTGGATTTAGCAGCTATGTACTCAGTTGCTAGTGGAAATCGTAGTATC
>NZ_CACA01000035.1:0-4340 GCF_000180455.1 Kamptonema sp. PCC 6506 | reverse complement strand
TTGAATTTCGTGATTTTGCAGGAGATAGGGAAATGACTGTGCCACCTTTAGTAATTCAGGTAACAACAGAAGGGCAGTTAAATTTGCCACCATCCGTCCGGGAAAGTCTACAACCAGGGGATGAATATATTCTTTGGCAAGAAGAGGATACGATTGTTTTGAAGAAGATTCAAAAGCTCAAAGGATTATCGAATTTATGGCAAAGAATAGAGCAGCTTGGGGATGACCCGGAACAGCCTTCAATGCAGGAAATTACGGCAATAGTGAAGGAAGTTAGACAGCGGATGTGAAGGGATGAAAGTTTTATTGGATACGAATATCTAGATTTATGGCTTGCTTTGGGGTGGAAATCCTAAAAAGGTCATTCAGCTTGCTGCACTGGAAAAGATTACTGTTTATACGTCTTTATCTTTGTTTCAGGAACTAGAACAGACTTTAGGTTATCCTAAGCTGCAACTGCGTCTCCAAAAATTAGAGATAACAGTGAATTATCTGCTTTCAGAAGTAAGGCGAATGACACAGTTTTGTGAGCCAATACTGCTGGCTGACATTCCTGAATTAAGAGATGCGAAGGATAAAAAAATTTTAGAGGCAGCGCTGTCTGTTCCAGTGGAGGTAATTGTTTCGGGAGATGAAGATTTACTGGTGCTGGGAGAGTTTCAGCAAATTCCTATTTTGAGGGCATCGGGATTTTGGGAGCGTTATGGAGCCGAATTGTCTAGCTGATTTCGATGTGTTGGAGGAGTGGTTAGGATCGACCGTTACAAAAATACACTTCAGAAACTGCGATCGCAGTCTATCCTTCTGCAATAACTTGACCAATATGCTTTAAAATCCTCAAAACATCATATAGACGATTGCGTAAAGGTACGGGTGAAAAAATATCTGAAACATCATACTGAATTATATCCTGCTGAGATAACTTCACAAATATAATCTCATTCCCATTTGTCACCATGCCAAACCCCGGTCGATCCTGATTGGGATTTGCCATCATATACGCCAGCGTTTGCGGCACTGCTGACATTACCGAAATCGTCGTCCGTTTTGACTCCAACAGCGTCACCCAAAACCGATTTTGCACTACTAAAACATCAATTCGACCCCGCAAATTTTCTGCATCATCTTCATCTTCATCCAACATAATCTCAACCGATGCCTCCCCCCGCATTTTAAAAGGAGAGTCATAAAAACCTGCTTTTTCTAATAAAGGCGAACCCATTAGCAGCGTCACTGTCCCCTCAGTCAGACTCCCACCTGCTAAATGATAAAGATACCGCCGTCTAATTAAATCTAGAGATTCTTTTTCTGCATCAGTAATCTCTGGCAAACTCTCATACCATTCCGTAAAAAATCGCTCATCTTCCGTCCGCCTCAAATTAAAGCGACTTTCCACATCCGCAAATGTTTTAATAACATCAGTAATAGCTGTTTTTTGCACCACTTTTTACCTACGTTCTCCACATCTTATCGTAATTTATGATTGTACCAGTCTGTCACTACTTTGATTGATTAATACTTGGGGCGGTTTTTGATTACTAAAACACGATCGGGATTTGAGGTAAGTTATGACTAACTAAATATTCACCTTTCCAGCGATTTT
This sequence comes from Kamptonema sp. PCC 6506, assembly GCF_000180455.1. Taxonomy (NCBI): domain Bacteria; kingdom Bacillati; phylum Cyanobacteriota; class Cyanophyceae; order Oscillatoriales; family Microcoleaceae; genus Kamptonema; species Kamptonema sp. PCC 6506. The sequence continues at coordinate 2,737 of NZ_CACA01000035.1, read as the reverse complement.
GCCCGTCCAATATATTGACATATAACACATCATGTGCAGCTTATACACATACCTCCTTGGGAAAACGCTGTGGCACAAGTTTATATTGTTTTTCTAACCATAACTTCGCCTCTTCATAGGTGAAACTCAAAAAAACTAGCCGATTGTTTTGAGATGGATCGTAAACACAGCTAATTCCTTGCTTATCTCGAACCAAAAGCATAACTTTTAGAGGAAAATTCCTTGCATCTATCCACAACTCTGTAAATTCCCAGTCATCGGATGGATGTTCCATTAGATAAAATGATGCACTTTCAATTTCCCAATCAACCCATTCTAACGGGTTCTCAAAAGCACCTTCTAATCCAAATAAACTTACAGTTTTACCAACATCGGGAAAATCATCATCTATGACTGTTGTAGAGTTTTCTTCCAAAGGTTGAAAACGATTAGAACCAGGAGGTTCTTCTACATATCCAGTTAGCTGACGTACCGATGATTTCACTTCATCGAAAATTAGGTAAGATTTGGATAGGAAAAATATTTCATTTTGGGGATTAAGTGGATGACCTGGTAGTAACCCTAGTTGACGGGTGGGAATGACAATTTTTGAATCACGAATTAAAGGTGGCTCTAAGTTACAATTGGTAAAATATAGTAGGTCAAAATGATTGCTAATTATAGTCATTTTATTTTTTCCAAAATAGTTGTTTTTAAGCTGGATAATGGAATTTCTAAAGTGCCATCATTTCTAGGCGTTTCCCTGGTAAATTTTTGGTTAATAAATCTGGTATCTAGTGGCGCATTTTCTTGTAAAACTTTTAATCCCAGTTGCTCAATGATTTCGACACTTGGGAGTTTGCCAAAAGGATTTCTTTTAGTGGAATTGATATAAAGACGACCTCCTATTTTTAGTACGGGTGCTGCATATTCAAGAAAATATGCCTGGGGATTACTAACTATAATTTGGTCTATACTCTGTTTAGGTAATTTGGGTAAAAATTCAGCAATTGATGCTTTAACTCCTGACTCAGCAATCAAGTCAACGTTGATAGCTTCGGGAATCTGAGAAATTTTACCGCCAAATAAATCGAGAGTTACATTCTGTCCTAAGATAAGTTGATTGGTAATTAACTCAACTCCTTCTATTATATTTAAACTTAACTCATAAGAGAGAGCAAAGGGATTGTGTTTCTGAGTGGGTTCTGTGGGTTCGCTAGAGGATGTTGAATGATTGTCTTCAGTTGGCATTAGTGCAATTTTTCAGAGATAGTTAAGTGTAGCGACCTTCCGAGGGCAATTGTGACCAATTCAAAATCAAACGTTGCCTTCGAGCGATCGCTTCCCAAACTGTTGAGGTACACCGCTACTGGATGCAATGCCAGTGGCACCGGTGAGAGCAGTTTCAAGGTTTCCGGTTGTTGCTCTCCAATTCGGTTGAGCATTTACTCTTTCTAAGTTTCCAAATGACGCTCAACCAATCTAGCACGCGACTCTCTCAGCAACGCCTCCTACTGGCTATGGCAAGTATAGTCCTGAACTATCATCAGGTTGAGCGTGGAGGTAGCGGCTGGTAATGGCAATGCTGGAATGACCCAATGTTTCACTGACTAAGTGAATTTTTGCACCCCGCTCCAAGGCGTGAGAAGCATGAGCGTGGCGGAGGGTGTGGGGTGAAACTTTACCAGTAATTTTCGCAGGTTTGGCGGCGGCTTGAACAATCTTGTGTACCCACTCTCTCTGCAAGTGTCCTTGCCCGTCGTGGCTGTGCTTTTGAGAGCGAAACACCGGCTCGTTCTCCCCTGAATCGCCCCGCAACCTTTGCAATTCTACCCACAGAGAAGCTGGGATGAGTACCGTCCTGGTTTTAATACCTTTTCCCGTCACTGTGATTTGCCCTTTATTGTTGCGAATCGATAAGTGCTTCCACTTCAAAGCGCATAACTCTGACACTCTAAATCCCCCATAATAAAGCGTTTTTATAATTAGTTTATTTCTCAAATTTGATTCCAAATCTATCATTGTCAGCACTTCTATTTCTGACAGCAGCCGTTCCGATAGGGTATCAGGAGCTTTCGGAAGCGGGAGGGGCGCTCCCACATTGCGGGGCAAAATTTCAATTTTGGTTCCAAACGAGAGCAGGGATTTGACGGCCGCCATAATGGTGCGCTGAGTTGAAGCTGACAGGTTGTTCTGTTCCAAGGAAGTCGCAAACCCTTGGACTTCTGCCAGTGTGACCAATAACAGAGGCTTACCCGCAAACTCCAGGAAGCGCTGGGCATACAGGCGGTAATAACTCTGAGTGCGCTTGCTTTTGCCATGCAACCACATATTCAGCAATTGGTCAGTAGCAGTATCCGTTTTTTCCGCTGACAGAAGTGCCATTTCTACACCATACTGGTCATAAAAAACACTTTAATCACTTATTGTAGTTTTTAAACAAAAAGAAGGATCTGGCGGTGCTGGAGTCTTTCTCACCCCACGATTGGAGCCGGATGTTTGGTTTTGCGATTACCGCCTCGATGCTGGGTTAGATGTTGTGACTGTGAAGAAGTTGGTGGGCTATGCTCGACCCCTCACGACGACCAGGTACGATCTTGAGACGCTTCACTGTGAGGTGAAGCATAAATACTTGGCTACTTTACAAAACTTTTACTTCTGATTCTTTTTCTTTAACTTTTTAAGCTCCTGATCGTACAATTCTGCTGCTTCTTGCAAGGGATTTTTGCGTTGTTTAGGTGTGGAGGCTGGTTGCTTT
>NZ_CACA01000036.1:0-3317 GCF_000180455.1 Kamptonema sp. PCC 6506 | reverse complement strand
AAACTCTAGCAACGGTAATGGCAATAGCAATAGCAGTCGCAACGGCAATGGTAGTAGCGACAACGACTACACCGTAAACTCTGGCAATGGCAGTAGCGACAACAGCTACGGCTACCCCGGAAACTCTGGCAACGGCTATGGCAACAACAACAACAATCAACCCCCACCCGAACCCGAATTCGACCTATACACCCAAGTCCATAACATCGTCACCAGCAACCTAGAACCTGGCCGACAACTAGCCGCCCTAGTCGAACTTGGAGCCGCAACCGGACACCCCCTCAGCGGCATCGAAAAAATTGCCAGAGAAATCGAACTCTCACTCAATCGGCAAAACACCGCCCCCGACGATGCCACCGAACTGTCCAAACTGCTCACTTACCGAGCCGAACACCTAGACATCCCATCCATATATCCCAAAGCCCTAGCCAGCGCCCTCCTCTCCAAAGCCGACTCAGATCGCATCGACCCCATCTACCTCATAACCTACCTGCTAAGCGCTTGCGGGGCCAAACTCGGCGGCAACATCGGCATAGTCGCCAAAAGTGGAGACACAACAGAAGACGACTGGGTAGAATTTCCCATATTTTGGACAATGAACGTCGCCCCCCCATCCAGCGGCAAAAGCCAAACCCAGCGCACCATCTTTAAACCCATCAAACGACAGCAAAAACTGGCACGAACCCAGTACAAACAAGCCAAACAGCACCTTAAACAGCTAGAAAACGCCTGGAAGCAAAAAAACCCCTCCGAGAAAGAAGCCCTCTTAAACAGTCCACAGAACCCCGCAGTCTATGAATCTCAAATGCCAGCACCTCCCGCCAAAGAGATGATTGAAGCCGGTTCTCCAGAAGGCGCATTCAAACGCATGAGCGAATTAGCGCCCCACTCCGGCTGCGCCCTCGTCTTTGACGAACTCGTCCGCGTCTTAAAAATGGATCAATATAAAGATGGCGGCGGCGACACCCGACAAATTCTCCTAGAAGCTTGGGGCGCACCCCTAGACAAAGAATTCGAGCGAGTGGACTCCGAGAACACAGTCATCCTCGAAGACATTGCCATCAGCTTAACTGGGGCAATTCAAACCCAGAAATTCAAAACCCTATGCAGCGACCCCGACGATGGGGACGGCTTAGCCAGCCGCTTCCTGATGGCAATCCCAAAAACACCCGACAACTTTGCCATTTGGTCTAATACAGTCGTTGGGCTTGATTCTATGCTAACTGGCGTTTACGAACACCTCAAAAACCTGCCCAATGCCTTGAAAGACATCCGCCGTAGCATCTCCCGCAGCAATGAAGCCACAATACGCCCATCCTGGGAAGCATCGAACCCACCCGTAATGCTGCACTTTGACTGCCATGCTGAAGAACGATGGCACCGCTGGTGGGAATCTATACGCCGCTACCAGCAAGCGTATGAAGTAGAGAACCCAGCTTTAAGCGCTTACTTGGGCAAAATGCTCAGTCAAACACTGCGCTTAGCGCTGCTGCTGCACTGTCTGGAACTCAAGTTTGAACCGAAAACAGACCCCCAGCGCGTGGGGCTCGACACTTTAGAACGGGCAATTGCCCAAGCTAAATTCCACATTGGTCAGTTTCGGGTGCTGATGTCCTCTACCCATGAAGGCGGTTCCCTCGCCGGCCGCCTGCTTCAAATCCACGAATACGCCTTACGGAAGCAGGGAGAAGTGTCTCCAGTGCAGGTACAAAATACCGTGTTCCGCCACGTCGCGCGCAAACCTACCTTAAGTCAAATCCGCTTGGACTTTAAAACTCTGGCGGACATGGGACACGCTGAACTTTGTGGAGAAGGGAAAAGCTTGCAGCTAAAAGCAGTGGCGGTTAAAAAATCTGATGTCGGAATTCCGACAAGTTTCCGATCGAATTCCGACAATTCACGATTTGCTGAAACAGCTACCAATCATAGCGCTCAGCGATATGGAAGTGAAAATTCCGACAATTCCGACAATTTTGAAAACGCGAGCAAAATTGAATTGGCGGGCAGTTTTGAATTCAACTCAGAACCCTTATTGGAAAACGCAGGCTGTGTTGAATTCGATTCAGAGAACTCATTGGAGGGCACAGGCAGTCTTAATAACCTGGACAATAACTTGCAACTCTCAGCGGAGTCAGCAAAAGAACTGGATGTTTCCCCAAATATGTCCTTAATCTCGGATGCTGGGGAAACAACTTCTCAGGTTGATATGGCAGAGGTGGATGTTGCTGACTTTAGCAATAGCCACGAACCCCTAAATCTGACTCCCAGCTTCCCCTCAACACCTGGTGGAAATATGGTGGACGTTGCCGACTTTAGCAATAGCCAGGAAACTACTACTTCTTTAAATTGTCGGAATAATCGGAATGAGGAAGGTGTAGAGGCTTCAAAGCTAGAGCTAGAGGGGATTTCAGCCAGCATTGAGGTGTCGGAATTTCAGTCGGAAGCGATCGGAAATTCCGATTCTTCCAAGCCTTACCCCCCGACATTGGAAGAACTCAAGGCTTTGATAGTGGCGTGTCAGTCTTTAACGGAACTCAAAACTTTGAATAAGCAGCATGGCATTACTAATGTCGGCAAAGCATATCAAGCCCTTAATCTTTTACAGCAAGCTCATATTGATAGCATTGCTGCGAATGCTGTCCCTCACAAGGTTTACAAATACTTAGGTCAACCTATTAAAGTAGGGCAGCAGTGGTTGAAGCAGGGGGCATTGGTGTATATTGACCCCCAAGCGGCAGCGAGGATGCGGCCTAGTGCTATGAATGCGTCGGTGTGGGACTTAAATGGAGTGCCGCGTGGTTGGAAAGAACCTGTAGAGGTGCTGTTGAGTGATTTGAAAGAGGTGGTTAAATTCAACTCGGAGGTAGTGCCATCTGTACTGCCTTTTCGGGAGAAGCAAGTTGTCGTACACAACAGTCGTAAGAAGCTAGTGCAAGCTATTTTGGGATGGTTTGCTGAAGTCCGCGATGTTGCTCAAAAAATTACTGAAATCGTTCACTTGAGCGAACTGCAATTGAGCACTTAAGGAGCTACAACCCATACAAATTAAGGGCTTCGTTGCTCAAATAGAAAGAGATAATGCCCTTAAGTTCCGACAGAATCTAATTTATTAGAATCCTGTCTAGCTCTTTGTCTAGCACCGATTTTCTAGCTCAACGATTTTCTAGCTCTTTGTCTAGCAACGATTTTAAATCTTACCTGCGCTTCATAAGCTGTTGCGCCGGAAAGTTTTGCACGTCCCAGCCCTGACTGCATATTGTTAATGCTCCCAAAATAACAATTTAGATGTGTGTTAGTTTAGAATTAGAAAAACTTGG
>NZ_CACA01000037.1:0-22006 GCF_000180455.1 Kamptonema sp. PCC 6506 | reverse complement strand
TTTTTCTGGGAGAATTTTCAACAGAAGAAATAGCATCTATAGCCGGATGGGACTATATTTTATCAGCCCTAGCTACTGTTGCATAATTTTGGAGAATTGGTATTAACGGGGGATTTTCCGCGCAATTTTGCCCAGAATCAAGACCCTTTTTTGGCGGTATTGCAAACCGATGCAGTACCGATACGCGATCGCTTGCATTCTGTTCCGAAAGAGTTAGCAAAAGCGGTTGATAACCCCAGAAACGGCAGAAAATCTAGTATCTCAAAAGTTAGCAAAGTAAGTTAGTAGACTTGCGCCCCCGCCTATCCCTCACCCCACCCAATGCTCCTATTAACTCTTATCACGCTTGCAATCTCCCTCCGTTAAATCCTCCTCCTTAGACGGCCCTCTATGGGGATAGTCGCCCACAGAAATCACGCTAATCTGCACCAGCGCCTCGCGATCGTTCACTGCCTTAGTATCTCTTGGCTTCACAGCAACTCTTCCTGAGTGTGGTTTTGGTTCTTGCTTCTCCAAGTGAATTTGAATCTTCGGGCCAGAGCGAGCCAAATGAATGATCAAACCGTCCACAACCGGAACCTGAGTTATGGGTTTGCCATCCAGGTAAGTACCATTCGTACCCAAATTAATCACTTCCCAATTCACACCGGTACGCCGCAACTCGACGTGGCGGCGGGAGACGACAGCGCTATAAAGAACGACGTGGTTATCAGTAGAGCGACCAATCCGAACGACCAATTCGTCTTCAAAGGCCCAGCTTCGGACGGGTATAGACTGCAATGGATGTAGCAGAGTGAGCTTAATCACATTGGCAACTTAGAGTGTTGGTAGGGAGCCCCAAGTAGCAATTTGAGATTTGAGATTTGAACTCTCAAATCCAAAATTGCTCTAAGAGAGTTGAAATAAAAATGAAACCATGTCTCCTTTGCCTAGAGAGATGCGATCGCCAGGCCGCAACCGATGGCGATTTCCCTTAGACAGGGGAGTATTGTTAATGTAAGTGCCGTTGGAACTGCCGACATCTTCGATGTAATAAGCATCTCCTTCCACTCGGATATCCGCGTGGGTGCGAGAAACCACTTCAGAATTAGGAAATCCTGAAACATCAACGTCTGGCGGCACAAGGTCATTTGGTTTGCCGATGTGAATTACCGATAAGTTTGCCGGTAATTCAACCGCAGTATTACTTTGGATGTGTACCAGCCGCGCCGCTTGCTGTTGCAGTTGAGTTCTCGCGGCTCCTCCTACAGGCATTGCCGCAGGGGGAGAGCTTTGAGCTGAAACTTGAGCACCTGGCTGTGCAACTGGAACCTCAATCGGTGCAGGGGCAGCAGTTACAGCACTGTTAGCACTGGATTTTTCCAGATTGGGCGATGCTACCGCCATTGTTACTGAAGGTTCAGGTTCAATCAACGGATCTGGTGACACTAAATTAGGCACAGCCGGAGATACAACTGTTGGCGGAATAGTTGAGGCACCTGCAACTGCTGTCTCAGCCTCGTGGGTTGAAGAACTTGGATGCAGGTTAAAGCCGCACTGTCCGCAGAAAGTAGCATCAGCCTGAACAGCCGCGCCGCAGTTGGGACAACTGGCAGTCGCGGGTAAAGGCGTGTAGCAAGCCTCGCACTGGTTGGCTCCATCAGGGTTTTGGTGATTGCAATTAGGACAGACAATCATTGATTTCTCCTTTACCGGCTGTGTCTTAGAGAACCGCCGCTGTCAGAACAGACAAGTAGACGGTCATATCTTAACAATTGTCATGCCTTTTGCGACTGTAGGTCTTCACCCGCCGTTGCATCTAATAGCCACCAAAGTTCGCCTTCTGGTTGGATAAGTCGGGCGGGGTAGGTAATGTCGTCACCTGAAGGGGCAAAAATTTGCGCGAGAGCTGGTTTTTTACTAGCCCCGGCGATGATGAAGATGACGCTGCGGGCGTGATTAATTAAGGGTACTGTAAATGTGATCCGGGGTTGACCGTCTTTGTTACCTACTGTAATCAGGCGATCGCGCACTTGCAAGGCCTCTGTTCCCGGAAACAGCGATGCTGTGTGAGCATCATCCCCAATTCCTAGCAAAATGATATCGAAAGTTGGAAACTCAAGAGCCGATACTTTAAAGAATTCCTGTAGCTGAGTTTCGTGAGTAAGGGCATCTTTTACAGGATCGCCAGCAGTGGTGGGCATCGGGTGAATGTTTGCTGCGGGAATTTTCACTTTGTCCAGCCAAGCCTGACGAGCCATCCGCTGATTGCTATCTGGGTGTTCTGGCGGTACGTAGCGTTCGTCACCCCAAAATACGTGAATTCGATCCCAAGGTAAGTCACAAGCTGCGATCGCTTCGTAGACGGGCTTAGGCGTACTCCCTCCAGCTAGAGCAATTGTACAGATGCCGCGTTCTGCTATGGCTGCTTGCATTTGAGAGCGGATAACTTCGAGCGATCGCTGTGTGAGCGCCTCTCGATCCGCTACAACTTCTACTATTTTTTTCATAGTGAAAATCTCACATCCCCTGTTTGTTCTTTTCAGCAAGCAATCGGCTTGCTGTTTACACTTTCCCGAATCGCTGCTGACACCCCATACATTAGCGATCGCTGTACTTATGATATATTAGGATAGAGTCAAATATTTTTCTAAATCCCAACTCAGAATCAAAAAAAACTCAACCATTACCCAATTAAACAATCTTAGCAACTTAGTGACAACTCTGACCAGATCGTAATTACCTATTTTCAATCTTTAATTTTTAATTTTTAATTCCTAAAACTATGTCTGCTTTTAAACTACTCCCTACATCTATCCGCCATCTCGCAGCCCAGTTTCGACCCTTGACTCAGCCTACAGTGTGGATACCAACGGTAATTTTTGCTGTAGGTGGATTATTTCTCTGGGAAGTGTCAGTACATCCAGAATGGTTGAACCTTGACGAGGAAGAAATTACTTCCTCAACTACTACAGAGCGAAATATCGGGCTATCTCTCGAAGACAGGATGATTGCCGCCGATATCGACACAGTGCCAGTCTTGGTAAACCAGTTAAACCGCTCCAGTGCAAGTTCTGTTTTACTCAATAGTCCCGTGCTGATCGCGAAGGGTTTGTTTGATGAAGTTCGCGATCGCCGCTTGGAAACTGCAAAACCAGATATCGCTCCCAACTCCTCCTTTACCGACAGATATTTCGCCCTTCCCGACTCCGAAATTACAACTGTCCCCATATCCGGTAATAAGAATCTGTTTAATTCCAATTCTGCTGCTAATTTGACTAATTCTGCTGTAGGCGGGGAGTTGGCGAAAGAATCTGCATCTCCAGCCACAGGCACTTCCGTATCTGCTACCAATTCCCCCAATTCTGGAAAGCCCAGCCCAAATTCGTTATCTGTAAGTCCTCTACAAGCAGCAATGGAAAAATACAGATCGGCTAACTCTCCCCCTCAAAAAACAGCCCAGACTTCTGATGTTACCAACTCTGGTAATTCTCCTTTGAAACCAACTGCAAATCCGGTTTTAACAGCTAATCAACCTCCATTTTCAAACCCTCCTGCAACTACTCCAGAACTTTTTCCGGGGTTCAATCCAAGTATACCCAGCACGACCCTAACTCCCCAGCCAACAAGTAGCATCCAACTCAATAGCCCTGCTCCAATTAACCCCCTAACTAACCCCTATCAAATTAACCAGTCCCACAATTCCTATCCAAATAATCAGGGTAACAATCCTTACCAGACCAATTTGCATAGCTCAGATCCTATTCCAGAAGTTCAACCTATTACACTACCCACACCTCCATCAACAGTACCAGGGATAGAATCATCACTCCCAAACAATTTCGGGCAATCAGCTTTTCCTAGTGCCATTCAGGGAAGCAAAGTAATTAACTCCAACTCTACCAATTCAGGAAATCTAGGATTTCCATCCGTTTCATCACCTAACCCTAACTTTGGAGCTACCTCTAACCAAGTAAATCAGACATGGCAACCGATTGGGCCTACCAGCGAGCCAGTCTCATTACCCCGTCCCATTCCCGGACGCTATATTGGCGGAGGCGAAATCAATACTTTTGCCAATCCTTAATCAGGCTAAGGGTTCATTTGAGACAAACTTAGGCACTAAGTCCGTAAAATCACTGAGAAGCAGGAACTCGCCCAGGCTTATTCAAGACAAACTTAGACACAGAGTCCGTAGCTTCACGGAGCATGATGATCTAGAAAAACTACGCTCTTACGAGCATCAGCAAAGATTCATTCACTAATTTTTTGTCAATTTCATAAAAGGCTCAATTTCTGTGAAGATTCCGTGAAACCTCCTGAATTCTGTTAATATTCACGATCGGATCGGCCATAATAGAAATTATGAACAGGGCTTACCAGGAAGAGGCAAAATTATGAAAACTATAGATTTGACTAAAGTAACACTAGCAGCCGCCGCAGCCCTAACTGCGATGCTGAGTATAACAACATCAGCCAACGCTGCCACTTTTGGAACTACAGGCATTAGTTTTGACCAGGATACCACTGTTAACTTTACATTCCTTAAGTCTCAGGGAGCAGCCATATCTTCCTTGGGAGTTTATAACGCCAATCAAGTCCTGCTAAAAAGCCTGTTTACAAAAGCAAATACCGCAGATGCAGGATATCAAGGCAATAGTTATGGTACGAATAGCTGGTTAGGAACTGCCACTAACTTAGTTGGTTCTGCTACCGCAAGCTTCACATTTCTTGCTAACCAAGTCTATAGCTTAGGACTCACCAGTACTTTGTGGGGCAGTAGCATACCGACTGTATTCTCTACAAGCAGTCACAATGGCGGTAGCCAGCAAGTGGTGTTTAATTCTACTGGTGGTTCCGAGGGAGTAAATTACGATAGTGCGGGTAGCCAAACCTCAGCAAGTCCCTTTGGTGCTCCTGTGGCAATTTCCTTCGAGGATACCCTGTGGGGTGACGGCGACTACAACGACTTCACAGTTTCGGCCCAAGCAGTACCCGAACCAATTACTATGGTTGGTATGGCACTTGGCGCTGGTGGAATGGCGATCGCTCGTCGTCGTCGCAATCGCAAAATAGCCTAATTCTAGGGGCTAGGGGCTAGGGGTTAGGGGCTAAGGGAAGAAGTTAGAAGAGGGTTTGAGCAATTAATGAGTTCCTAACTGCCTTTGCTGTTACTATTATTGTCAACCTGCAATTTTTGCCATCCACTAACTGAGTGTCGATCTAACTGAAGACAATCTATTTTTTTAAGATCAAGATTGAAAAGCATCACATCTTTAAATCCTGCTCGTAGCAATTCAGGTTCAGGATCTTCTAACTTCAATTCCAACATCACCTCGATATAGCCCGCCACACTTTCGGGGGTTTTTCGAGAAGAAATCAAGTATTCATGGTAGCTTCTACTTGTTGGGAATTTGAGTTTTTTTCAGGTAGTTCTGTATTTCTCGTGGTTGAACTTCCATAATTTTAACATACTTAGCAGACAGGAAAAATTACAGGGCTATCGCCCTTGATCTGTGACGCGATCGCACTCTCAAAATAAATGCGATCGCCCTCTTATTAACTCAATTCCAAAAGTTGCTTCAAAAACTCAATAAAAATTGCCAACGCCGGAACTTGCTGCTGCGTCTCCTCACTCACCCAATTATTATCAGCAATACTTGCCGTATTAGTCTTCCCCGGTTTGAGAACGCTGACAACAGTAGCGAGTAAAGCTTTGTTGCAATCAAAATTTTTCCATTTTAAAGATTTCATCTCTTCTTCAGAAAATTTATCTAGATACGAACGAGCTCTCTCCATGTAAACGGGGTAAGCTGTCTCTCCACAACTGCAAAGCAAAGTATCAAGTACGCCTTGTGAAGCATTATCTGGCAACACATAAATTCCTGTTCTCGGAATATTGATGTCTACCTCACCGGCTTGGTTGGGAAAATTAGGAAAGTATTTTTGTAAGCAATTACTATATTTTGTTACAATTTGAATGGGATTTGACTTGTCACAATCGGCAACTATACCAAATGCACCCAAGTCTGTTTGATATTCAGGATTATTGAATAAAATATCATCTAAAGTAGTCACAAGGTTGCTTCCCTCACCTGCATAAATTGCTACTGAGATAGTATCATTAAACAAAATAGAAGGCATATCAAGACGTTTGTACAAATTTCCTTGTTTGGGATAAATAGGAATAAATTTGCGCCAGAAAGGATCTAAACTTGACTTTAATCCTTTCAAATCTTCCCGAAAATCTTTAAAACCTAAAAGCTTGAGAACCTTACCTGTAAATGCCTGATCGTGTGGCCCTTCTACTCCAATAATGACATACTTCACACGCGAACCTCCTGACCCAAATCCTCCCGCAATCTTTGCAGTCTCTCCCGTTCAATTCTAACTGCTTTAGTTTGTAACTCTTCCTTCTCTAAACGATAAAGAACTAAGTCCGTCTCCAAATTGCTAGCATCCAAGATTGCATCAATTGTTTCTAAACTGTGGGTAGTTGCAAATAACTGCACGTTCATCTGTTTGCACCATTGTACAATCCACGAAAAGGAACTGCGAAGTGCTTCAGTATGAATTGCTGTTTCTATTTCATCAATCAGTAAAACTCCATCTCTGACTTTTATCAGTGTTAAAGCGATGAACAGCAAACGCCGCACCCCGTCACCAAAAATACTTAGAGGTGAAATACCTATTCGTTTATGGTCGATATATAGACTAGGACGTTTACCAGTTGGGGATAAAATTACTAAATCAGTAATTTCTGAATCCATTAATTGAAGTAATTTTATTACTTCCGGTTTAATTCCCAGAAAAACAGCTTCTGATAGCAAGCTAATTTGTAACTGTTCTATGCGGTGAGAGAATGGTGTTACTGTATCAATTGGTAGTACGGCTGTTGAGCGATTCTTCCTATTAATAAAACGCTGATTTTCCCAGATTTCAAAAGTTACGGATAATTCTTCACCTGGATCAAAACTTGTTGTAACATTTAGTTCTAACTCAGCACCCCGGAGAATATTGTCACTTTCTATTCCGTCACTTTCTATTTCAGATTCAGTGTTATTTTCCTTGTCATTTAACTCGTAAAATCCTTCAAATTCTTGGTAAATTGCCCTAGATTCTCTGACAGGAAAATCGCCATTCCCAGAAACATACGTTTCCCCCTCGTACAAATCAGCTTGATCTACTTCTCTATTTTGAGGAAACAACCACTTCAAAGCATCCAACTGAGGTTTGCGAGAATATTTAATCTCACGCCGCCATGATGTATTCAGCCATTCCAGAGGATCTAAGGGACGGCAATAAGTTGATATTGCTTCCAAAACACTGGTTTTACCTGAGTTGTTCGCGCCAACCAATAAGTTAATCTGTCCCAAGTCCTGCAAGGTCAAATCTCGCAGGCCTCGGAACCGATGGATAGTCAAATTATCGAGATGTTTCATAACACTAAACCTTCGGCTTAGCAGTTGATTGAACGTGCAACTCTTTCAACTGTTTATCATCCACCCCAGACGGCGCATTCGTTAACAAACACCCCGCCTGCTGCGTCTTCGGAAAGGCAATTACATCGCGGATCGACTCCTCACCAGCTAATAGCATCACCAATCGATCCAAACCGTAAGCAATTCCCCCGTGAGGCGGCGTACCGTACTCAAAGGCATCTAACAAAAAGCCAAACTTATTGTAAGCTTCCTCTGTCGATAATCCAATCGCCTCAAACACTTTTTCCTGAATTTCCCGCTGATAAATTCTACGAGAACCGCCGCCGACTTCAGTGCCATTTAAGACTAAATCGTAAGCTTGGGCTCGCGCCGTCTTCAGATCGTTAATATCATCAGGATGCGGTGCAGTAAACGGGTGATGTAATGCCTCTAAACGCTTCTCATCAGCATTCCATTCAAACATTGGAAAATCTGTCACCCACAACAGATTCATTTTATCCTTATCAATCAATCCTAGCTCTTGACCAACGGCTAAACGCAACCGATCTAAAGTCTTATTGACAGTTGGCGCATCACCAGCACCAAATAATAGTAAATGACCAGGTTCTGCACCCGTGCGAGTGAGTAATTCTTGCTTTTGTTCCTCTTTCAGGTTATCTTTAATTGCGCCAATCGTATCGATTTCGCCGTTATCCCGGACGCGAATATAAGCTAAACCCTTTGCGCCTGCTTCGTTGGCTTCTTTGAATAAGTCACCGCCTGGTTTAATTCGTACATTTGAGATGGCATCATTCCCGCCGGGAATTGGCAATACTTTCACAATCCCGCCAGAGGCTACAGCACCCGAAAATACCTTAAACCCGGAATCTTTCATTAAGTCGGAAACATCGACTAATTCTAATCCAAAGCGAGTATCTGGTTTATCGCTGCCGTAGCGTCCCATCGCTTCAGCATAGGTTAAACGGGGGAAAGGAAGGTGTAAATCAATCCCTTTAACAGTTTTGAATATGTGACAGGTTAAACCTTCATTTAATTCGAGGATTTCTTCCAGAGACATGAAGCTCATTTCCATGTCTAATTGAGTAAATTCTGGCTGTCTGTCGGCCCGCAAATCTTCATCGCGAAAACATCTGGCAATCTGATAATATCTGTCAAAACCAGAAACCATCAATAATTGTTTAAACAACTGCGGCGACTGTGGCAAAGCGTACCATTCCCCCGGATTGACGCGGCTGGGAACTAGATAATCTCTCGCACCTTCGGGAGTAGAACGAGTTAAAATTGGCGTTTCTACTTCGATGAAATTTTCCGCATCTTCGAGGTGACGGCGGATTGCTTTAACTACTTGGTGGCGGAGTTGCAAATTACGACTCATGCGATCGCGCCGCAAATCCAAATATCGATACTTCAACCGCAAGTCTTCGCGCACGCTTTCAGTTTCCGCCGTCGAAACCTGAAACGGTAACTGTTTGCGAACAGCATTCAATAACTCAATCTCGTGTGCATAAACTTCCACCTCTCCCGTCGCTAACTTAGGATTGAGGGAATCTTCAGGCCGTCGCGTCACTTTCCCCGTAATTCTAACCACATATTCGCTGCGTAAATGGTCAGCCGCTTCGTAGGAAGTTGGCGTGCGTTGGGGATCGCTGACAATTTGCACAAGTCCGGTGCGATCGCGCAAATCCAGAAAAATAACGCCACCGTGATCGCGCCGACGGTCTACCCATCCGCACAGGGTAACAGTCTCTCCAATACGATCGCTT
Organism: Kamptonema sp. PCC 6506; assembly: GCF_000180455.1. Taxonomy (NCBI): domain Bacteria; kingdom Bacillati; phylum Cyanobacteriota; class Cyanophyceae; order Oscillatoriales; family Microcoleaceae; genus Kamptonema; species Kamptonema sp. PCC 6506. Next base: position 12,822 of record NZ_CACA01000037.1, on the reverse strand, counting down.
AGGAGTTGGCCGCAATAGTGGGTTCGCATGATAGTTGATTCAGGTCTCTAGGCTTGATTACAGGTGACATACCAGTATAGAAGACAGCATAGCCTTTTGGATCGGCTTATTTACAGCCGCCCTGGGTACTAGCTTTTTTATAGGCATCTACAAATTAGCAATAGGGGCGCAGCATTGCCCATTGGTGTCAACTGCCATCCGAAAGCCCGTCAGGGGTTAAAACCCCTGCCTAATAGCTAAAGTCCTCTGAAGAGGACTGAAGAAAATTGTTAAATTTACAGCACTTTCCAGGTCAGTGAGGTACAGAGAAACCGGGTTTCTTGAATAAAACCGATTTCTGGCGATAAATAAGCGAAGAAACCCGGTTTCTGGGGTGTACTTCATAAACCTGGAATCCGCTGTATTAGTCCTCTTCAGAGGACTTGCTCTTTGAGACAGGGGTTTTAACCCTGTCGGATTAAGGGTTTGACGTTAAGTTGACACCTATGAGCATTGCCGCCCCCTATTCAACTAAACTGTCAACCTTCTAGATAAACCTGCTATTAGAATCAACACGACGAATACCAACCACAGAAGGCCGAGGTACAAGGCGAGCATCTTTCTCAATATTGCTCGGCCAACTGCTACCACGCAACACTACCCGCGTCTGAGTAAACAAACTCCCATTCAAATCCAGCATCTCGATCGATCGCTGCAACACAGTTCCGTCATCAATTGGGCAATCTTCTCCCGGATGCTGCACTGCAAGGATCAGCGTATTCCCAACTAAAGTTGGCCCAGTCATCTCGCAGCGGTTTGGCCCGTAAGCAAAGGGAATCACCTCTCCGGCATTCGCGCCTGTAGTGGGAATCATAAACAGCCAGTTGTTGCCGAAAATTCCCGTAAACTCAGCTATATTCCCCGACTTGCTGTGATCGATGGAGTTTGGCTTGCCAGCGGCACCGACATCAAAACCGTTGTGAGTACCAGTAGACATATCCGTGACCCCCCAAACGTTTCCTTGGCGATCGAAAAGGATGTTGTCTACACTGGCGAAACCAGCGCCATCTTTCGCCCCCGCTTCTCCACCTTGGGCAAACCGTTGCCAGCGGAAAGTTGTACCAGTACCATCAGCGCTGTTTTCAATAATCTTGTAAAGCCCTCCCGACTGCTGGACGCTGTTGACATTGCGGTTGTACTTGGCGACAACAAAAATGCGGGAGTCAGGATAGCCGTCACTTCCGGGTGCGCCGTCAGTATAGGCAATGAAAACTTCCTTAGTCAGCGGGTTAATTTCTAAATCCTCTGGCCGCGCTGTGGGAGTTCCACCAATGAGATTGGCTGCTAAAAAGGCATCGACTAAAACTGCACCTTGACTGGTGTAGAAATCTGCGAGGGTCTTATTGCGATAATCTGACAGCACTTTGGCTTCATTGGTAGTATCCACCACGAAGGAACCGCCGTCGTCAGTTTGACCGGCAATTCCTTTGCGCTTTGGTAAGCGGAAGGGAGCATTTCTTTGAGCTTGACCGAGACTTGCGATCTCAGCTTCAGCGAGAATTGAGGGTGCGATCGGATTGGTACGAGCATTTAAGGTTAAGGGAATCCATTCGCCTGTAAAGTCGCGGTTGTAACGAGCTACATACAGCGTCCCGTTTTCAAACAAGCCGCTGTTACTTTTGTCGTTGATATCTCCAATTGTCCCATTGCTGACAAATTTCCAGGTGTGGCCACCTCGGCGATCGTCTCCCATGTAAGCGACTAGCCGCCCCCCTGCTTCTGCGCGAATGGCAATGTTTTCGTGGCGGAAGCGCCCTAACCAGGTGTGTTTGCGGGGGCGGAAGTTGGGTTCAGCGGGATCGACTTCGACCATCCAGCCGTACTTTTCGCCGGTTAAGCCGAACTCTGAACCTGTCGTGCCGTTAATGTAGCTTGTCTGGCTGCCATTCGGTTTGATGTTTTCCTGAACTCCGACGAAAAATAGTTCGCTACCTTGAAAGTTTTCTTCGCCAGAGAGAATGGTTCCCCAAGGAGTGGTGCCGCCTGAGCAATTGTAAGCGGTGCCGATGATGCGGTTGCCGAGGCCGTCTGAGTTGACTTGCTCGAAAACTTGGGTAGCGGCGGGGCCAGTGCCGTATAAGAAGTTATTGTCGCCTTGTCTGTTGCCCCAAGATGTGACGTTTTTATATTGGTCAGAACGCTGGCTGTTGATGGCTAAGCCAGAAAGACCGTGAATGCGGCGGTTTTTGGAGTCACTGGGGACTACTTGGAAGCGATCGCTGGTTTTGACAATTCGGAGGATGGAGCCGCCTAAGTTGTACATGAACTCGCCCAGGGTGGCGCGATTTTTCACAGATAAATCTAGACCGAGTACGGTGCGATCTGTGGTTGGGAAGGCTGTGAGGTCTTCCGTTGTCTCGGCTGGCGCTACCTTGGACATGGGGTAGGAGACGTATTCGTGATTGACCCAGAGGTAGCCGTCGCTGTCGCTGCCGCGATTGGGGATGAAGGCGGTGTAATCGCAGTTGTAGCCGAAGTAGTCGGCTCGATCGGGGAAGACGCGATCGCCCCAACGCACTATTACATAACGTTCGTACTCTGGCGGTACGATCACGTCATCCATAACGGTGTAATTTACCAGCTTGGTATCTGCTGAGGCAGGTGCGATCGTGCCCTTCTCGATTCCTGTTGGTATGAAGCTCGACCGTTTTTGGTAAATGGGGAGCGGGTGGGGTAGGCGTACTGGAGTAAAGGTCAGGGGAACTTGAGCCTGAGCTACGGCGGAGTCGCCCAATAATTTTTGACTTAGTTGGGGCGCTAGTACGCTTGCGGCAGCACTGCTTCCAAAGAAAATTAGTAATTGCCTGCGAGTAATTTGTGACATGAAACTGTTTTAGCCCTGACTCACGTTTTTAATATTTATTTCTCCCATAGAACATACCCCTGTCAAGTTAAAGTTCGTTAATGCAATTGTTAATAAATATCGATCGAATAGTATAGCTTTATTGGCTGTTTCTTAATCTAAGAATAATCTATCTAAAGTAGCTTTCGCGATCTAAAGTGTTAAATTTATGCTATGTTTCCCCTTATTTTTGAAAAATACTTTCTGCTTTTGCCACAATCAGTCATCTCTAAAGCCAGGGTCATTTTCTATCAAGCGCCGTCGTTCGGAGAAGGGTAAGCTGGTTTGGGAAGCTGGAAAACTTGCTTGAGGTAAATTAGTATTTCTTAAACCTAATAGGATTTTAGCATCGCCGAAATATCTAGTCCACTGGTCAATGCGAGTATCTCTCTGCCACTGCGATCGCGAAACCCTTGACCGCAGAATTGGGACTACTTGCTTCTGCCGATCTATTAAAATGACGATCGAAATTTCGGTAAGATTCGGATCGGCTTTAAATTCCCGATCTATTGAAGTTTTAGCATATTCTTCTGCTTGCTGAATTAAGCTGCCAAAGGACTCGCTACCATTAGAATTGATAGTAAAGTCGAGTTCTTTAATTTCACCTAAAGCCGTTGATGCGATCGCTGCTAAACTTAATATTCCGCAAATTATTCCTCGTAGTAAATAACGCCACGCACCCATTAGTTTCACTCTCATTTCTGTATAGGCGCTTCTAAGCTTAACAGCTTATTATTAAATTCATTTTAAACTTTGTTTAACGATTAATTGTGTTATGATTAACAATTAGCCATTAAAAAACTGGATTACTCTTAGGTAAAACCTGTAAGTAAACCAGCTTTTGCGGTCAATCTAAAAGGAGGTGGCGATTGCCTTTAATGACGATTAGACTTATCAAAAAAAGCTGTTAGCGCATTCCAAGCCGACCTAGCAGCATCAGTGAGTTTCACACCAATTGACTCAATTTCGCTGACAATAACGTGCCAGTTTTTATCAGCTTCTCTTTGGATTTGTTCGACAGCTTGCTCAATGCGATCGCGTTCAATCAACTTATTTTCTTCTACCGCTGTTCGTGCTTCCCGAACCGCTTTTAGATAAGTATCGCGGCTGACTTCACCAGCAGACTGTACCTCTGCCTGTGCTCGCGTTTTAATCGCATCTACTACCAGCCAATTTTTCTCAGCTTCCTGTTGCACTAACCGCACGGCTTCTTCCATCCGTTCTTTAACAGTAATCTGATTTTCTTCAACACTTTGCTGGGCTTTTGTCACCGCTTTTTCATAAGCCTCGCGAGTCAAATCGGTAGCTGCTTGCATTTCTGTTTGCACTCGCTTCTTAACCGCTTCAAATAGCGCAGCAGTTTCCTTAATCACATCTTCGCTAGCGTTAGGCATCTCTGCTTTTACCAAGTCTGTAGTTTCTTCACTGACCGGCCCAACAATTGAAGACTCTTGGGGGATATTAGTTTCATCTGTCATAATCGTTTCTCCTAAATTAATGAGAACTGAGGACTCTGAATTTTGACTTTTGTAGACCTTCGTAAGGTGGGCGCTCGCTGCCAAAAAGCTGTAACTTATAGTCGTAGATGGTTATCAGCGAGCGCCCACCCTACATTTAAGTATGCCTGGAAAGTTGCAATTACCAGTTACCAGTTACCAGTTATCAGTTAACAGTTAACAGTTAACAGTTAATATCTACAATTGTTGCTCTAGCTTCAACAAATTCTCAATCCGTGCTTCTGTTGAAGGGTGAGTAGAGAATAGATTTTTCAACCAATCACCAGAGAAAGAATTGATGATCAAAAGCGGTTCAAAAGCGGGATTACCATCCAACGGCATCTGCCTTGCGCTGCTTTCTAAACGTTGTAAAGCACGGGCCAAAGCACGGGGATTTCCAGTTAACTTAGCCGCACCCGCATCAGCAGAAAATTCCCGCGTGCGTGAAATTGCCAACTGAATCACCGATGCTGCTACAGGGGCCAAAATAATACTCAACAACAACCCCAAAGGATTGCGACCATTGTCATCATCTCGCGAACCCCCAAACCACATACTATAACTCGCCATTTGTGCTAACAAAGAAATAGCACCAGCAACCGTAGCCGCAACAGCTTGGGTGAGAGTATCGCGATTATTAATGTGGCTTAATTCGTGCGCGAGTACGGCTTCAAGTTCATCATCAGGCAACATATTCATAATGCCTTCAGTAACAGCAACCGCAGCGTGTTCTGGGTCACGACCAGTGGCGAAAGCATTAGCCGCCGGACTAGGAATAATGTAAACTGCCGGCATAGGCAAACTCGCACGCTGTGACAAATTTTCTACTATGCTATAAAGTCCCGGCGCTTGATTAGGAGTTACTGGTTGAGCTCCGTAAGCTGCTAAAGCAATTCGATCGGAGTAAAACCAAGAACCCAAATTCATCACGGCAGCTAAGGCAATACCGATCAGAGCGCCACCACTGCCTCCAATTACCCAATAGCTAACGGTAACTAAAAGACCGCTTAATAGGCCTAACAATGCAACAGTTTTTACTTGGTTCATTTGCGTGTTCTCCTTCCGGCAGTCGCTTCTCTAGTAATCTATGTAAGTGAGCAATTTGATTGCTTTTTATACTTATTGACATTGTATCGGTACTTTACAGGCTGAGCATGGAGGAGAACGCGAATCCAGAGGTACGGTTTAGCGTACCTGAGAAGGAAGAAGGAAGATTTAAGCTCCTGAAACTTGTTATAAAACTGGCTTGTGGTTTGCTAACTGGAAAGCTGACAATAGCAAAATCACCCCAGAATTAAATATAGATAAGAACTAGACCAGATAGATGATTTACAAAATTTATAATCACTCAGGCTTTTCTTTAATATTCTCTTTTACATCTGCCGCATCTTCCTGCTTATTTTCAGACAAATTTATCCCTTCTTTCATCGACATAAAATAATATTTACTAGAGCCAATTCGCTGCGAACTATAAATACCAGCATGACCTGAAAAAACATAGCTCATTACACAAGCAATAGCAATAAATACCCCCGATTCCAGACCAAAAAGTTCAATTCCCATTAAAGTTGAAGCTATCGGTGTATTCGCTGCACCGCCAAAGACAGCAACAAACCCCATTCCTGCCAATAAAGGTGCTGGCAAAGCCAAAATTAAGGACAAAGCATTGCCTAATGTTGCACCAATAAAAAATAGAGGAGTCACTTCTCCTCCTTTAAATCCGGCCCCTAAAGTCAAAGCTGTTAACGCTATTTTTGCAGCAAAATCCCAGGGCGGTAACTGACTGTAAAACGCATCGACAATGGTAGGAATACCTAAACCGATGTACTTACTCGATCCCATCGCCCAGACACTCAGTACAACAATCGTACCACCGATCGCAGGACGTAAAGGAGGATAGGAAATTTTTGCTTTGAAAAAGTGGCTAATTTTGTGAGTTAATTTAGCGAAAATCATTGCTACAATCCCGAAGATTGCACCAGCGATAATGGCAGAAATAAGCGCCATTGGGGTGATGGTTGGTACAAAGGGAGCATGGCGGTATGCTGTATGATGTAATCCCAAAACTAGGGTAATGCGATCGCCTACAACCGCTGCAACTAAACAAGGAAAAAGAGCATCATGTTGAATAGTTCCTATTGCTAAAACCTCTAAGCCAAAGATAGTTCCAGCTAAGGGAGTTCCGAAAACGGAAGCAAATCCACCACTGAGAGCCGACATTAATAAAATTCGTCGATTAGCGTGTTTAAAGTGGAAGATTTTAGTTAATTGATCCGCAAGTGATGCAGCAATTTGCAGTGCTGTCCCTTCACGACCTGCGGAACCCCCAAATAAATGAGTTATATCTGTACCTAACAGCACCATTGGAGCCATTCGTAACGGAATAATATTTTTGGGGTTATGAATCTCTTCTAATAAAAGATTATTTCCGGCTTCTACCTGCTTTCCATATTGATGATAAATCCAGCCACTTAAGAATCCCGCTAAGGGCAATAGGGCTATTATCCAGAGATGAGATTCTCGCCAATTTGTTGCCCAATCTAAAGATACTAGGAGAGCCGCAGAACCTAAGCCGGAAAGAATGCCAACAATACAAGCAATGATGAACCACTTGCTGAGTTGGGGGATTGCAATAAATTGCTCAAATTGCTCAAACCATTTCATAATCAAACTCCTATTTGTGACTTTGGTAACGCCGCGCTCTGGGCGGTTTAAATACCCTTCCGAGGGCGGTACTACGGATATATTTCCTAAATGTTTTGGCAGGTTAAATTTGGCGCTCTTCTACCAAAATTACGGGAATAGAACTATTTTCTATCACTGCTTGCGATACGGAACCAACTAATACCTTTTCCCAAGGTTGATATCCCCGTTTTCCCATCACAATATCTGTCACTTGATACTGTTCTGCGACGCGCATAATTTCCTCTGGAACTGAGCCAGTAATGGTAATGAATTGATGGCGAATATCTGCCAGTAATTTTTGAGTGCGATCGCGCAGTTGTTCTACAGCCTCTTTTTCTACAATATTAATGATGTGTAATACAATTACTTCACCATCAACACGACGTGCTAGGCTTGCTGCTTTGAGTAAAACCTCTGTAGAAAAGGGAGAAGTATCGACTGCTGCTAATATTATATTACAAGTTACTACTGTTACTTTTGTCGGATCGATTTCTCCCCGTTCTAACAATTTTGGGGCAAACATGGGAATTCCCCAAGCGCCTATCGGTGCTGTTATCAAAATTGAGAGAACAGCAACGGCTAAGATAATTTCTCCTCCTTCAATTCCCATAGATAGAGGAATACCACCAATGGCAGCTTGAACGGTGGCTTTTGCCATATTTCCGGGTAGCAAAAATAGTCTTTCTCGCCAATTCCAATTACTACCCAAGGTCGAGAAATACCAACCTATAGTGCGACCAATGAACAAGCCAATTGCCAATACAAAAAGCCCCGGCAAAAAAGTCTTCCCTAATACCTGAAGTTGAATACTGGCTCCCAATAAGACAAATAAAACAATCTCAGCGACAATCCATAAGCTGTCAAATCCACCGCGTAGTCGTCTAGCTAAAGGTGGGTCGAGTTCAATCAAAAAAAAGCCCATTGCCATTGCTGCCAAATAGCCAGAGTAGGGGAAAGCTTGCTCAAAAATTACTAATAGAAGCGCAATACTGGCGGCAATTAATACATCTTGTACGGCGTTTTGCGTCCAGTTTTGTTGAGTTAGTAGAGATACAGTTAAACGAGCAGCAATGTAACCAATTAAGACCCCAAATCCTACTTCTATTGCTACCTGAAAGGGGAGCAATTGAACTGCGCTTAGGCTAAATCCTCCAGGGAAGATAATATTTTCAACTTTTCCCCGATCGAAGAAACTTAAAAGTAAGCTAAAGACTAACAGTAATAAAACATCAGATAGGGCGCTACCCGTAAGAATGGCATCGGGAATTCCTTTGGTGACACCCCAGCCTAAACTTTTTAGTCGTAGCATTCCAGGGACAATTACAGCGGGTGATTCTGCACCAATTACACAACCTAAAAGTAAGCCTGTGGGAAAGTCGAATTTAAAAATTAGTATCGCAGCGAATGCGATCGCAATTGCCTCAATTGCTGCTGGTAAAACTCCTAACCGCAGCGCCACAGTTCCCTGCTGTGCCAGCTTTTCTCGATCTAATCCTAATCCCGCTTTCATCAGGATGATCGTCACTGCCACAATTCGTAGATTATCCGCCGATTTCAGCACTTCAGGACTCAGGACATCGCTAACTTGTGGCCCTAAAACTATCCCTACCAAAATCATTCCAATCAGAGGCGGAGCACCTAAGCAACGGGCAATTTGACCCGCAAAAAAGCCCATCAATAAAATCCATAGCGCACTAGCTAACATGAGATTCCTTTCTCCAGATTCTGGGTATGGACAAAGGCTTGCTAGGTATGAGAGGTTAGTGAAAAGTTTTCACGCCCCTACTCTCCAGCAGCAAGCCAGAAAAGTAGGAGCCATCAGCCTTTTAGTGTTTTAGTTAACGTTAGGAAAGAATCACTAGCAGGCGGTTTTGGCGAGCTCCATTGCCGTTGGGATTATTATAGCATCTTTGGTGAACCCCATTAGTATTTTTATAAGTATTTTTAGGAAATCAACTGTGATGTCGTTATTGGTGGTATTAACTAATCGTTTGGTATGGCGACCTCTTTACCGTTTGGCACAAGAAAAATATCAATTGCTGGTTTAATTAAGATTTTTAGGTGTATAATCTTAGGAGTTGAGTGCTGGCAAAATCCAACAGTTCTCCTTTCCAAACTAATGATAAGGATGATATTCACATGGAAATCACAGAAGAATTTAAACAGTTAGAGCTGCTACTTGAATTTAATCAATCTGTATCTTCTGAATCAACATTTTCTAATAGTGAACGTTTTGGAACATTTCAAGATAGTATGAGCGCTCCTATTCACCGCTGGTTTAAGTATCCGGCTGGCTTTAGTTATAAATTGGTAGAGGAGCTTATTTCTGACTTTAACCTCAACTCTAAATCCTTAGTAATCGATCCTTTTGCTGGATGTGGAACTACAGCGGTGACTGCTAAGCAAAACGGTATTAACTCTATTGGAATTGAAGCGCATCCTTTTGTATATTGGGTAGCTCAAGCCAAGTGTTTCTGGGAATATGACATGAAAAAACTCCGCCAGAGTATCACCAATTTACTTGCTTACCTCCAGTCCCCACCACCTTTCCCAGGTTCGGATGTTTTGAAAAACTTTCCTGAACTTTTGGGTAAGTGTTACTCTGATGAAAACTTGTGGGTTCTCAAATTTATTCGTGATTCTATAGAGTCATTTGTTTGTACGAAAGAAGAAAAAGATTTCTTGAAAATAGCTCTAACTGATTCATTACGAACAGCATCAAAAGCTGGTACTGGTTGGCCATATATTGCACCTAGCAAATATCACCAAAAGAATGAACAACCAGCTTTAAGAGTATTTGGCGAAACACTCTGGGGAATGTATAAAGATTTAACAATTGTCCAAGCTAACTGTCACTTATAATTTTTCCAATTTGGAGGAAACAGTAACTTTCTTAGCCTCCTACGATCAAGAAAAAGATATGGATACATCAAATTCTCCTGTTCTACTAAGTACCTCAGCACCTTTACCAACAAACTTAGAATTCGCTGAAGCTATTGAGCTTGATGAAGATGAGGAACTTAGTGAACTTGATGAGTAGCAATATCAATTATCAATCTCGCTACTCCTCCTTCTTGACAATTTATATTCTTTCCATTATACTAAAAAGACGGAGACACTTTAACCAAAGTTCGCAAATACAGGGGCAATTACAGCAAGAGTCACTAATAATAAATAGCGACAATTGCTCTACAATAAAATAGTTATTTGGACAGAAAAAATGAGCAAAAAACTAACAATTACAGCAATCAGTCTTATCTTTCCCCTATTTTTCCCGACAATTAGTCTAGCACAGTCAGCATTGCAAGACATTCGGCAAAACGGCGTTCTCAAAGTAGGAATTAGGAAAGATGCCGCTCCTTTTGGCTATACAGAAGGCGACAATTGGAAAGGCCTTTGTGTGGAAGGCATGGAAATATTTAGAGCCAGTCTTGAAAAGCAATTAAATCGCTCCGTTCGATTAGAAAAACTGGAAACAGTTCTCGATGAATCTTCGCCTCAAGGTCGCTATCGCAGCATTACCAGCAAACGCGCTCACCTTGAATGTGGCCCCAATACTATTAACAAAAATTCGCCGACGGGGATTGCTTTTTCTCTACCATTTTTGTACAGTGGCACCTATTTAATGGTAAAACCCGAAAACAGGCTCAGAGTCAACCCTTCTGGCTTCCTCCAAGATCTTACCATTGGCGTGTTGGGAGATTCCCTCACCCAGCAATTTATAGCTGGACGCTATCAATTAGCTAACCAGAAAGTTTATCAAGGACAATCAGGAAGACAAACAGCAGTAAAAGATGCCGTAGAAGGTAAGATAGATGCCTTGGCTAGCGATGGTATACTGTTGGTAGGAGAAGCATTAAGACAGGGTTTAAATCCCAACCAATATGCTCTAATTCCCGAAAAGCCTTTGACTTGTATTGCTTACGGGATGATCGTTCCAGCTAATGATTCTGAATGGAAAGAAATTGTTAACAATTTCATTCGCAATAACTCATCTCAAACTCTTCTAGAACGCTCGTTTGGAGCCAATTCTCCTCTGATAACGATCAGTGTTGCAGATCAAGATAAGTGTATCTGATCGCAGTTAACTGTTAACGGTTAAGTGTTAACATTTAACCATTAACCGTTACCAAGAATGCTGCTGCTTTCAGGAGAAGCGATAGGGTAAGAGTCTCATCTATAGCGCGATCGCCCTCTCACTTACAAGATCGAACGCGCTGCTAGCACCTATCAAAAATAGCAAATCCTAAAAAAAATCTAAAATCTCCCATCCATTACCCTTTAGACTGGATGGAGGAACATTTCAAACAGGTTCAGGAGGGTCGGCAGTGACAGAGAAAAATTCCTCATCCTCTACCATACCGACCTATTCTCGCAACGAACTGCGGGAATTAGTGCGATCGCAGCTACAGGCATTACTAGAACAAAGCGACCTCAAAGGAGCTAAAGCCATTCTAGTGCCCGTCCAGCCTCCTGACATAGCCGAAGCGATCGAAGGCTTACCAGAAACCATGCAAGTAATAGCCTTCCGCTTACTCTCCAAAGACGAAGCGATCGAAGTCTACGAACACCTCGACTCCAGCGTACAGCAGGCACTCTGCGAAGAATTCAAACGCCAAGAAGTCCTCGACATCGTAGATAAAATGTCCCCCGATGACCGAGCGCGGCTATTTGATGAACTGCCCGCAACAGTCGTTCGTCGCCTCTTGGCCCAACTGAGCCCAGCGGAACGCCAAGCAACCGCCCTGCTTTTAGGTTACGAAGCCAACACCGCAGGGCGGATCATGACCCCAAAATACATCTCCCTTAAAGAAAGCCTCACCATTACCGAAACCCTAGAACGCATACGCACATTAGCCCCCACTACTGAAACCATCTATTATCTCTACGTCACTGACGCTGCCCGTCGTCTGACGGGAATTTTAACTTTGGGGGATTTAGTCACATCACCCCTTGATAAAACTATTGGCGAAATTATGACCCGCGATTTAGTGTCAGTCCAAACCGACACGGATCAAGAAGAAGTCGCCAGACTCATCCAGCGTTACGACTTTCTTGCAGTCCCAGTAGTAGACAGCGAACAGCGTCTCGTCGGCATCATCACCGTTGACGACGTAATTGATATCTTGGAGGAGGAAACCACCGAAGATATTTATGCTTTAGGCGGTCTCCAATCCGGCGGCGACAATTATTTTCAGACAGATTTATTCACCGTTGCCCGCAAGCGAGTTGTTTGGTTATTTGTTTTACTCCTAACAAATACTGTCACAGGCACGATTATCCGATCGCAAGAAGACATTTTGCAGCAAGTAGTAGTGCTCGCTGCATTTATTCCCCTACTCACAGGTACAGGGGGTAACGTCGGAGCCCAGTCCTCAACCGTTGTGATTCGCGGCTTAAACACCGACGAAATTCGGGCAATGGGCCCCCTGCAAGTAATTTTGCGGGAAGGTATGGCAGGGGCGTTACTAGGCTCGATATTGGGCCTAGTAGCAACGGTCTGGGCCTATGTTCTCCAGGGGAATTTACCAGTAGCAGTAGCGGTGGGTACAAGTTTATTAGCGATCGCAATGTTAGCCTCCGTCGCCGGTTCGGCCCTCCCCTTCCTCTTTCGTTCCTTGGGATTAGACCCCGCCTTAATGTCCGCCCCCTTTATCACCACCGCCGTAGATGTCCTTGGGGTTCTGATTTATTTTGGCACAGCCAGACTCATCTTACAAATATAAGTAGAAGGGGCTAGGGGCTAGGGGCTAGGGACTA
>NZ_CACA01000038.1:0-6505 GCF_000180455.1 Kamptonema sp. PCC 6506 | reverse complement strand
GCATCTCCCTCATCTCCCGCATCTCTCCCATCTCCTCTGCTCCCTATCTCCTCTGCTCCCCATCTCCTCTGCTCCCCATTTCCCCAGTCCCCAGTCCCCAACCACACTTCTACTTCTACTTGCCCGCCAGTGGGAGTAAACTTGATGGCATTGGAAATTAAATTCCAGACCACTTGCTGAAAGCGCTCTGCATCTCCCCAAACCAATCCCACTGCGGGGTCAATGAAGGTATCTATCTCTATTGACTTAGCTCCTGCCATTAAGCTTACAGAATTCATCGCGACTTCGAGGGTCTCTACGAGGTCGAACCAGCGGACGTTCAAGCACAGTTTCCCTTGAATAATCCGCGAAACGTCTAAAAGGTCTTCAATAAGCTGCTTTTGCAATCTGGCTTGACGCTCTATAGTTTCGAGAGCGCGAGCAGTTGTGGCTTCATTAAAGTTACGGCTACGGAGCAACTGCGCCCATCCTAAGATGGCATTCAGAGGCGTGCGGAGTTCGTGGGAAAGAGTTGCTAAAAACTCGTCTTTCATGCGATTTGCGGATTCCGCTTCGGCCCTGGCTTTGCGTTCGCGATCGAGTAACTGGGCTCGTTCTAACTCCGCTCGCTTGCGATCGCCGATATCTGCCACAATCGACATACAGTTAATATTGCCCTTAGCGTCGCGCACTGATGTTGCCCACAAGCCGATCTCGACTGGCGACCCATCTTTTTTTTGGCGGCGGGTTTCTAAACCCGTGAGGGCAAATCCGTCCCTAATTGCTTTCAAGTTGGCTTGGAATTCTTCTTGCTTGTCAGGGGGGATACAAGGAAGGAAATAACCTTTGGCTTCCTGTTCGCTCCAACCGAAAATCTTCTCTGAGGCTGGATTCCACATTTTTACTGAGCCGTCTTCGGCGCTAAAAACTGTAATCCCCAGAGGACAAGCTTGAATCAAGGCTTCAAGGGTTTGGTTAGTTTCCATCAGCGCTTCTTCAGTGCGTTTGCGATCGCTGATGTCCAAATTTACACCGATCGTCCGCAGGGGTAAACCTTGCTCGTCGTTGAAGGTTGTAGCTCTCAGGGCAATCCAGCGTATGCTGTTGTCGGGGCGGCAGATGCGGAATTCAATATCTAATTCTCCACCTGAATTTGTGACTTTGGCAATCTCCTGTTTTGTCTTGGCGATGTCGTCGGGATGCAGCAGTTGCGTCCAGTTTTCGTATTTACCTCCGAAACTCCCTGGTTCTAACCCGTAAAGCGCTTCTAACTCTTGCGTCCAGGTAATTTCACCAGTTTGGAGATTCCACTCAAAAGTGCCGATTTTCCCAGCCTGCTGAGCCAGTTGCAGCCGCTGTTGATTATTTTTCAGTTCCGCTTCGACACGCTTGATCTCAGTCATGTCAATGTAGAATGCGATCGCGGTTTCTTGCTCGGTAAAAGGTTCCGCCAGCATTGCACCACCAATGAGGATGGGGACGCGGCTACCGTCTTTGTGGATGTAATCTTTTTCTATAGGTGTTGCTACACCGTTGGCTCGGAGTTCTGCGATCGCGATCTGGTCGAGATAGGCTTGTTCTGGTGGCGTTAGCCGATCCCAACGTATTTGACCTGAGAGCATTTCTTCGCGAGTATAGCCAATCATCTTTAAAAGCGCTTCATTGGCATAACTAATCTGACCGTGAAAATCGCCGATCGCTACGCCGAAGACGTTAATCTCAAATAGTCTGCGGAAGATCGCCTCGCTTTCTTTGAGTGCCCGTTCTGCTTTTTTGCGTTCGGTGATTTCCTGCGTGACTATACTTACGCCCAAAAGCACCCCCTCGCTGTCATACACGGGGTGATAACTAACTAGCCAATCTCGGATAATTCCTGGCTGCTGCAAGGTTTCAGCTTGGATTTCCAGGTCGAGAATGGGTATGCTAGTAGCGATGACTTGGTGGTAAAGGGGCTCTAGTAAATCCGCAAGTTCTGGGATTACTTCTCTAACAGTCCGTCCCAAGTGTTGCGCGATCGCTCTACCATTGACAGCAGCTAAATACTCATTGATCCGCACAAAGCGCAAGTTTGTATCTACAAAGCACAGCCCGACTGGAGTCGTGTTATAAAGATGGTCGAGTTCTGCTAACTGGCGCTGGACTCTAGCTTCGCTTTCCCGCAGGGCTTGTTCTGTGCGCTTGCGTTTGGTGATGTCCTGAAAGTATACGGCGAGGCCATCACTCCAGGGATAAGCTCGCGCCTCGAACCACTGCCCGGAGCCGTTTGGGGCTAAGGCTTCTACCTGGATGGGGATTTGTTGAAACATCGCTCTATGGTACTGCTCGTAGAATGGAGAGCTTGCTGCTTCAGGAAATTTCTCCCAGATACAAGCGCCGAGCAATTCTGCTTTCGGCAATCCCGTCATGTTTAAAAAGCGGGTGTTAACGTAAGTGAATTGCCATTCTTTGTTAACAGTAAAGAAAGCATCAGTGATGCTTTCGAGGATGTTGGCAATTTTCTTGTTTGCTTGGCGCTCGGCTGCTTCTGCTTGTTTGCGATCGCTGATATCTAAAACAAAGAATGTTCCTCGATCCTTGCACCCCTCGATCAAACCTCCCCCAGCTAAAATCGGGATGCGGCTGCCGTCTTTGCGGATGTATTCTTTTTCGTAGGGCGTGCAACTACCGTTTGCTTGGACTTGAGCGATCGCTTCTGCATCCAGAGACCAGTATTCGGGTGGCGTGATATCTTTCCAGCTCAGAGCAAGTAAACGTAATTCTTCCCTTGTATAACCCAGAATTTCTAGCAGAGCATCGTTAGCATCAATGATTTTGCACTCTTGCTCCCAGAAACCGACTCCGATCGTATTAGACTCAACTACGCTGCGAAACCGCGCTTCGCTTTCTCGCAATGCTGCTTCTGTTCGCTTGGCTTCTGTAATTTCTGTCAGAATTACACCAACTCCCAACGTCTCCCCACCTTTAGCTTTTACGGGGTAGTAATTGCCCAGCCAATACCCGAAATCTCCCGGTATTTTGCTACATTCTCCGGTAATTTCAACGTTGAGCACAGACTCTCCACTGTCTAATACCTGCTGTATCGTATCTCCAAATCGGGCGGCACATTTAGGCAAGATTTCGTGAAATTTTTTACCCAAGTGTTCGCCTGCGGGAAAACAGTTGAGTTTTGCGAGTACCTCATTGATGCGGAGGAATCGCATTTCTCTGTCTAGAAAGCAGATTCCCAAAGGAGCAGCTTCTAGGAGTGCGTCAATTGAAGCAAAGGATTCGGCGGCTTGAGCTTGAGCTAACTGTGCTTTTCGGTAAAGTTGGGCGTTATCTACGGCGAGTGCGACGCGATCGGCAAGGTCTTCTAGCAATCTCAGGTCTTCCGAATTATATCTGCGACCGGTCTTGGTGGTGACGAAGGTAATCGCGCCTAGTACCCGTCCCCTCGCGATCAGGGGTACGCACAGGTGAGAGCCAAGTTGGAGCGATCGCAACATTTCTAGGTGCGTGCTATCCTGTGCCGCTGCCACTAAAATATCATCAGTAATTTCTGGAATCAGTTCTGGTTGTCCCGTCCGCATCACCAATCGATAGCCGTGAAGTGTATAAGTCTCGCCAGCCGCAGGCATTGCTGGAGTCGGGTAGCGCTGCTCTAACTGTTTGGATAAATCCACTTTTGAGGAATCGATGTGGATAGTCGCTAGCCGTCGCACTCTCCCATCTTCTTCCGCGATGTCAATATAGCAGCCGTCAGCAAGGGTAGGAACTGCCAATTCTCCTACATTTTTGAGGGTGGTTTCCCAATCGAGGGACGAAGAGAGGACTGCACTCGCAGTTGCCATAACTGCTGCTTGCTGTTCTGATGCTTCCGCTTTTGCCCTAGCAGCTTGTTCTGCAATTAATTGAATCCGCTGAGCTTCTGCTTCTCTAAGTTCGGTAATATCGCGAGCTACTACTAAAGCTGATTGTATTGAACTGTCGCTGTCAAATTCTGGAACTATCCGCGACTGATAGGTTCGCATTCCTTCAACAGTAGGAGCTTGGTATTCTATTGCTTGCTCTCTACCTAATGCAAAAACTTTGTCTAGCGTTTCGCCCCAGAGTTGGCATAAATCTGGTGGCGTACCCAATTCTCTGCTAGTTTTGCCAATGAATGCTGCTGCGGGCATTCCCATGTTCTTTTCTACGGCAGGATTTACATAAATGTACCGCTGTTCTCTATCAACTCGAAGGATGACATCGGGAGTGTTTTCTACGACTGCTTTAAATTCCTGCTTGCTGCGGTATAAAGCTTGTTGAGCTTCGACGCGGTAGGTGATATCTTCTAAGGTGCCGACATGACCGATAATTTTGCCCAGGTCTGAGAACATGGGAGCGGAACAAATGCGAACCCAGCGCAGGCCTCTCTCAGCGGTTAAAAAGCGAAATTCGTTTTTGTATTCGCGGGGGGATTGGGTGTAGGATGACCACTCTGCAAATACGCGATCGCGATCTTCTGGGTGCAGGAATTTCGCCCAACCAAACCCTAAACTTTCCTCAAAATTAAAACCACAAATTGCTTGACAGCGAGGATTTGTATAAGTACATCTACCTTGGATGTCGGTCATGAAAATGCCCGCCGGTGAAGACGCGCTTAAGCAGCGAAATCTTTCTTCACTTTGCCGCAGTGCTGCTTCTATTTTCTCTCTTTCTGCCACTTCTGCTTGCAGCGCTGCGTTAGTTTTACTCAATTCTGCTGTGCGTTCTCGGACGCGGTTCTCCAACTGGAGATAAGATAAAGATAGTGCTTGTTCTGCTGCTTTACGTTCGGTAATGTCTAGACCAGTTCCTATTACATAATCAACTTTACCTTCTTTGTCTAAAATGACTGTATTCGACCAAACAATTAGGCGGCTAGAACCATTTTTTGTCAGCCAATAATTTTCATTTTGGTTAGGGAATACGCCGGAGACTAGGTTCTCAAAAACTGCTTTTATTGAATCTATTTCTTCAGGTACGATCAGCAAATCCCAAATATATTTACCATTGGCTTCATCAAAGGAATAGCCAGTTATTTTCTCGCACGCTTGGTTAAAACTAACTATGCGTCCTTCTCGATCTAATACTACGATCAAACTACTAACTGTACTGATGATTTTCGAGATAAAATTTCGCTCTCGATCGAGTTCTTCTTGATTTTGCTTTAGTCCTGACTTTCTACCCTTAAACCAAGCGCTAACTATTAAGGCAGGAACAAATAATACAGCAGGGCTTTCCTTGAAAGTGGGCGACAACAAAATTGCTATAAGTATTGCAGTGCCTAGAGCCAAAGCCGTAATGCTGTAGCGTTTAATTGGCGAATATAGCGCTTGAATTATACTCATTGGAGAATGATGAGTGAGGACAGAGATTAAGGCTTAGGAATCCCACTAAATAATTTACCGTGCTTGTATCATTGCTCACTATAGCAGAAATATTCAGCAAAATTCCTGAATTAAATACCGATAATTTCAGTAACTAGAGGCTGATCTTTATCGGCAATTCCTATTCTTTTACCCTGTTGTTTTGCATCCACAACTACTTCCATTAGTGCAATAGCTCTGCGAAATACTTCTGTTTTGGTACCGCCTGTTTTGTGAGCAAGAGTTTCTAATGCTTCGTTGACTTCTGGCGAAACCACAAAATTTAAGCGAACCTTTACTTTGTCTGCGTTCATAAGTATGAATTGCGTAGGAAGAAGGATAAGGATATGTATTTTTTATGTAATGAAAACACAAAATTTTGACCTTGCCATCTATCTTGAGACTGATTTTAGGGGTGAGAAGTTAAGGCTGAGGAGAAGAAGGTACAATTCTCTAATGGCTGCCTAAAATAGGATTCGCAAGCAATCTTAAGCCCACGTAGTTGAGATCTGGTTCGTAAATCCGATTAAAATTGAATTTCTCAACTGTTAAATATTAATTTTTCCTTAGTGACATACTCCAATAGTCCCTCACAGGCATCCCACAATAAATCAATTACTCGATCAAATCCTTCTGGGCCACCATAATAAGGATCGGGAACTTCCCTCAAATCATATTTCTGACAAAACTCGCACATCAGCCGTACTTTGTCGCGATATTTGCCATGAGGATCGAGGGAAAGAATATCCTGGTAATTGTCTTTATCCATTGCCAAAATTAGGTCAAAGTTCTCAAAATCTGACCTTTGAAACTTACGAGCACTACCCCGGAGTTCGAGTTCACGCTTGCTAGCTGCGATCGCCATCCGTCGATCGGGAGGATTACCGACATGATATCCCCCAGTCCCGGCAGAATCACAAATAATTCGATCGGCTAAATCTGCTTGTTTGATTAAGTGATTCATGATATTTTCTCCCGATGGGGATCGGCAGATATTGCCAAGACAAACAAACAGTAATCTGTAAGGCATGGATTAATTAAGAAATTGGTAATTGGTAATTGGTAATTGGTAATCGCTAATCGCTAATCGCTAATCGCTAATTGCTAATCGCTAATTGCTAATCGCTAATTGCTAATCGCTAATTACCCATCTCCCT
>NZ_CACA01000039.1:0-1901 GCF_000180455.1 Kamptonema sp. PCC 6506 | reverse complement strand
AGTTAACTGTTTATATTCCATTTGTTCTGCTGTTTGGTCAGCTTTTTCTTTTCCTAAAAGTCTGCCAACAACGTACAAAGACATATCAATTCCTGCTGAGATTCCTCCCGAAGTAATGATTTTGCCATTATCCACAAATCGGCGATCTTTCACAACAGTTGTATTCGGAGCAATTTCTATTAATAAATCAAAGGCTCGATGATGGGTTGTCGCTTCTAAACCTTCTAATAAACTTGCCTTTGCTAAAAGTAACGAACCTGTGCAGACAGAAAGCACTAATTCTGCTGTTTCTGCACAAGATTTTATCCAATCAATTATAGGCTGATGATTCATTAAAATGCGAGTCCCTATCCCTCCGGGTACAATTAAAATATCCGGTTTTGGACAATTTAATATGGTATAATCGGGATTAACGCTCAGGCCATTGCGAGCTGAGATAGCAGTGGATTTTTCGGCAACTGTATAAACCTCAAAAGGTTCGTAGTTATTTAATTCTGAGGTGACAGAAAATACTTCAAAAGGCCCGGCGAAGTCAAGCACTTCCGCATTATCAAAGATAAAAATTGCTACTTTCTTAGTTGTCATAAAATTAGCTTAATTACATACCTCTGATAGAGACACAAAATCTGAAACAGTTGTTAGCCTAGAAAATGCAGCCGCTACAACTGTAAAGCCATGCTCCAAATCATACCCGATCGCATCAAAAAAATAGTAATTCTAGTAATTCTCTGTATTGGTGTATTTTTAGGTATAATTACCTTACCAATTTTTACACCCGCCCAAGGCTCGTATCAACTCGAATACCGTATTACTCAATTGGAAAGTCAAATTTCCGATCTCAGGGGACAAATCAATAGGTTAGAGTCTCAATCTTCTGGATTTAACCGATCGCAACCGCCAACAAGTCCCGGTACAACTAGAACAAGTCCCAGAATGCGATCGGCAGACCCCATGTTTGACAATTTAGCAACTATGGTGATCGAAATTAAGCAAGACCTAATCAAAATGCAACAGCGACTATCCCAGCTAGAGTCGTCAACAACCCAGCCCAGCGATCGCTAAGCAAAACAGCCCTTGCCCAACCCTTTTCCGTCAGGGTGGCGGAGGGGTTGGGACTGAGGGCTAAAATTCCGTGCAAGGATCGGATTGGCAGCAACTATTGAATAACGTGGAAATAATATGCTGCCATTAACAAGTTGAGACCGAAAAGTAGCAGGAACCAAGCAGCCCGGAAAGTGTAAGGGGGCTTGCCAGTTTTCATCACGGAGTCAGAGTTGAGTTGGTTATTGGATATCTCTGCCATAGGTTAAAGCTCCTAATTAATTCAGACGTATCTGTATCTAGAAATACCAGAGAGCGTTACCTATTTGCACTATTCGCAAGAGTTATTTTCAAGACTTACGGACGATTTACGTAACACCGCCATCCTGGGGTTTTAATCGCTTTCTCCCGCGTGGTAAGAACTACGAACGAGGGGGCCAGATCGAACATGAGAAAAGCCCATTTCCCGTGCGATCGCGCCCAAACGCTCAAATTCCGCCGGTGTCCAGTATTTTTGTACTGGCAAGTGTTCCAGAGAAGGGCGCATATATTGACCCAGAGTTAGGCGATCGCACCCCACCCCCCGCAAATCCTCCAAAGCCTCCACCACCTCCGCTTCCGTTTCCCCATGTCCCAGCATTAAGCCCGATTTTGTAGGAATATGAGCATCAATTTCCTTAACAATCCGTAGAACATCAAGAGAGCGATCGTACTTCGCCCCCCGCCGCACAGGCCCTTGCAGTCGCCGCACAGTCTCAACATTATGGTTATAACAGGCAGGCTTAGCCGCCACAACTATAGCAATTCGCCGCCATTGGGGAGTGGTGAGATGGGGAGCTCTTGAGCCGGGGGGCAAAGAA
>NZ_CACA01000040.1:0-35979 GCF_000180455.1 Kamptonema sp. PCC 6506 | reverse complement strand
TCCCCATCTACCCATCACCTCCGAGATTGCGGCCAGGGAATGTTTAAGTCAGTGGCAAGTTCTTCAGAAACTGCGATCGCACCATAGCGATTAAGATGGCTGGGGTCGAAAAAATAGTCATTTCGCTTAGACCACCGTTGTGAGAAGTCGCGGAAGATAAAGCCTTTTTCCTGTGCGAGGCGCTGCATTCGCTGTCGGAATGCCTGTTCAGCCCTCGATCGCACGGAGTCTAAATAGTCGTCTGTTAAGGGTAAATTGACGAATACAAGGGGTATTTTGCGACTTTTGGCAAAATTGGCGATCGCGCTCAACGCTGCTATCTGCTTGCCATCTAGAGTGAAATTACTATAGTCGCCGTCGTAGTTACCAGCAACAAAAGGGCGATTGTTATAGTACGTTGCTGGGTTGTAACGCGCGGACAAAGCTAGAAATCCGTTAGAGTCGATCGCATTATCTGACTCACCCAAGAAAGCCTGTGCTAAGGTGCGTTCAGGGGAAAGGAAGTTTTGAGTTTTGTAGGGGCGGTGCCCCCGTGCCCGCCCTAAGTCTTGAGTTTGGAGTTGAGGAAAAATTCTCACTTGTGAGTTTAATTCTTGTGAATAGCTGACTGTTAAAGCTTCGCCTGCTGATTTCGTAGAGAATTCCCCTGGTAAGGTAGCATTGCATGGCTGCGGGAATTTATAACACTGGCGGGTATTTTGTGATTGGTTCTCCGACAGTTTGGGGCGAATGCCAGCAGCTAACATTTTATTACCTTCAGAGGCAGCGATCGCATTAAACGTTCGATCTATTCGACCACTATTCAAGGCTCGTACACCATCTGCCCATAGTATCATTTGTGGCATCTGCTGCGGTGCCAATAGCCTCCGCAGTTGATATTCAACAACTTGTGCAGTCGCGCCGTTGACTCCAAAGTTAAATACTTTGAGATCGAAATATCCTTGAAAGGCTAAGGATTGTTGTAGCTGTTTGGGATCTATGCCTTGTAAGGCGCGGGAACTACCGACTATGAGAATATCTGGCGGCCCAAGGGCGGCGACGTAGGATAGGTAAAGCTGTAATTGTTGGTCGAGGAGCTCGCTGCTAAATGAGGGGGAATTAACCTGCGATCGCAAAGTTGCGGCTTGCTGCTGCGAATAATTAAGATACCTCATATATTCGACAACTTTTTTCTCCGCAAAGGCACGTCTGGGGTTTCCTGGGGGAACAGCTTGCATCCAGGCTACAGCTTGTACCCAATAGCGAGATACTTCGTCCCAGTCTGATTTCGAGCTTGCAGATTGAACTAAGCTAGCAGCTTTGTTGGCAAAATTTACTGAATGACTAAAGGCATCGCCTTGAACGCAGGAAAGGGAATTTGCTGATTTGTTAGTTTTGTTTAAGTTTTGGGTAAGAACAGATTTAGGGGATTGTCCCTCGATAGGGGTTGTTGGGGAGGAAAATTTAGCGGCGCTGTTGGGCTGCTCAGTCGGCGTACATCCGACACTTAGCGCTAGCATAGCTAAGGTAGCACAAGCGCGTCTGAAAAATTTGGCGCTGAGCCTAGCGGTATAGTGGCGGATCATAAACGTTTCGCGTTTCCACAAATGTGACTTAATAATTAATAAACCATAAATTGTTAGCGATTGGGAGCACTAGCAGACTCAATAACGCCTTCAGCTTGATGAACGAGCGATCGCAACTTTTCGAGTATATCCGGCTGCACTTTTTGCCACAACCCCCGCTGGTGTGCTTCTAACAACCTTTCTGCCATATCTCGTAATGCCCAAGGATTCTTTTGTTGAATAAATTCTTGTACCTTTGCATCGAATAAGTAAGCCTCTGCTACTCCTTGATACATAAAATCTTCTACACAGTTTGCTGTCGCACCATAAGCAAATAAATAATCAACTGTGGCAGCCATTTCAAAGGCACCTTTGTAACCGTGACGCATAACTCCAGCTATCCACTTAGGATTTATAGCACGGGAGCGGTAAACTCGCTCAATTTCATCTCCCAGTTGTCGCACTTTAGGATTTTCAGGAATGGAATTATCCCCGAAGTAAGTGTTAGGGTTTTCGCCGCGCAATTTGCGGACAGCCGCAGTCATTCCTCCTTGAAATTGGTAATAATCATCGGAGTCTAGTATATCATGTTCGCGGTTGTCTTGATTGTGCAAAACAATTTGCATTCCACTCAGGCGTTTTTCAAAAGCTTCTGGTGCTGATTCGCCCCAAGAACCTCTCTCTATCTTCTCTTGGTAAGGGGGGAAGTTAGAAGGTTTATCTTGGTTAGGGGATGAATTAGAAGATATCTCTTGGTTAGTATTTGTGTTAGCAGCTTTCCCTTGATTAGCATTTATGTTGGCACCTTCTCTTTGACTTAAATTCGTATTAGATGCAGTGTAAGCGTAGCTACTCCAGTTAATATAAGCTTTAGCCAAGTCTTCGTCATCAGTCCAATTTTGAGACTCAATTAAACCTTGAAGTCCCGCCCCATAAGCACCAGGTTTTGAGCCGAATACGCGATAACTCGAACGAATTTCGGCCTGTTGTTGTGTCAAACCATTTGATTGCCAAAACTGAGTTTCTGCTTGAACTTGAAACGCTAAGGGATTTTGTTCTGGTGGTTCCTTTAAACTCGCAACTGCTTGTACTGCTGAATCAAATAAATCGATTAAATTAGGAAAAGCATCGCGGAAAAATCCAGAAATTCTTAAAGTCACATCAACGCGAGGTCTTCCTAATATTGAAACTGGCAAGATTTCAAAATCTATCACTCGCCGCGAGGGGCCATCCCAAATTGGCTGCACCCCTAACAAAGCTAGTGCTTCTGCGATGTCATCTCCACCTGTTCGCATTGTAGAAGTTCCCCAAATTGATAACCCTAAAGTTTGAGGATATTCGCCATTTTCTTGAGTGTATCTTTCAATTAAAGATTCAGCCGCAAGTTGCCCAATTCTCCAGGCTGTTTCTGTTGGTACGGCGCGAATATCTACGGAGTAAAAATTGCGTCCAGTTGGCAATACATCTGGTCTTCCTCTGGTAGGTGCTCCCGATGAACCGCTGGGGACATAGCGCCCATTTAGCCCGCGCAATAAGTTAATAATTTCTTGGTTAGTTTGTTGGAGTGCGGGTAAAAGATAGTTACGAATCCAGTCTAATTCTTGTTGTGTCGCTTTGCCAATATTTGTAACTGTAGATATTGACTTATTAACGCCGATCGCGTTAATATTTTCTTGGTTGATATGCTGGCAATAATCGTGAATTAAATTATCCACCAATTCAGCCGCTTTTTGTTCCAATATCTCGATCGTATCACCAATACTACGCGGCTGATTTTGAGCGAGATTTATCTGTTGAATAGATAAGCTATCGGCTGTCTCAATCAGCACTGACATATCCGCAGTCAAAGGGTCAAAATCCAGTTGTAAATCTTTAGCTAAGGCGCGAGTTAAGCCTAAGCGGTTGGTTTCGGGGTGACGCGCGATCGCAATTATTAAATCCCGCAGTTGTCGCCCTTCGGGACATTGCCCAAAAACGTGCAAACCATCTCTAATTTGTGCTTCTTTAAGTTCGCAGAGATAGCCATCTGTGCGACTAAGAAACTCTGCAAATTTTTCATTATCTATTGACTGTTCATTGACAAATAACAGATCGCGGTGTAAGTTTTCTTTGTTAGCAAGAGTAAGGATGCGATCGCGAATAATTGGCAACCTAGAAGGGTCTAAACTTTGAGCTTCGTAATATTCATCTATTAACGCTTCTAATTGTTGCAATGGCCCGTAAAGTTCCGCCCGTGTCATCGGCGGGGTGAGGTGGTCAATTATCACAGCTTGGGAACGACGTTTGGCTTGCGATCCTTCCCCTGGATCGTTAACAATAAATGGATAAAGGTGAGGTAATGGGCCGAGGGCAACTTCTGGATAGCAGTTACTAGATAAGGCTATACTTTTACCCGGTAGCCATTCTAAATTTCCGTGTTTGCCTACATGAACAATTGCCTGAGTTCCAAAGTTTTCTCGCAACCAATAGTAGTATGCTAGATAATTGTGAGTAGGCTCTAAATCAGGGGCGTGATAGTTTAATGTCGGGTCAATTTCATAACCGCGTGCGGGTTGAATTCCGACAAAAATATTGCCTAGTTGAATACCAGGAATCGGGAAGTGAGAATGATTAGCTTCTAAAGACCATCTCTGACTAATTCCAGCTTGCACTGGTTGAGGTAAAGTGGTAAAGTATTGTTGATATTCTTCTAAACTCAGATATTGTTGAATCGGTCGCAATTCCCGCCCTTCGGGGTCATTGGTAAACCCAGATGTCAGTAATTTAACTAACTCATCGCCGCTAGTTGGGATGTTTTCTATTTGATAGCCAGCTTGTTGTAAAGCTTTGATGATTTCTATGCAGCTAGCAGGAGTATCCAAGCCAACGCCATTCGCTAATCTACCGTCACGAGTGGGATAATTTGCTAATATTAACGCTATGCGTCTGTTAGCGATTGGTGTTTGTCGCAGTCGCACCCAATTAGCGGCTAAATCTGCTACAAATTGAATGCGATCGTTTGCAGGTTCATAACCGACAACATCGGTTTCTAATTCGCTATTCCAAGTCTGTACGGCCTTAAAAGAAACTGCCCTAGTGATGATTTTACCATCTACCTCTGGTAGGGCTATATTCATCGCCACATCGCGAGGAGAAAGTCCTTGAAAATCAACTTTCCACTGTTCTACAGTTCCGCCGCTAAATATTACTTGCAATACGGGAACATCTAAGGATTTAATATTTTCTAATTCCCGGTCTTGACTTCTGAAACCTGAGACAGCAAAACTGGTAGTATTGAGTAATAATTGAATTTGTTCTGAATCTTGGGGCTGGAAATATTGACCTAATTCGGCTTGTACGTCGGGTTCGCGTAGAGAAGAGACAAACACGGGAACAGGGGCTAATTTTCTGTCTGCTAAAGCTTGACAAAGTGCATCAATTGGTGCTAGATTACCAGATAAATAATGAGCGCGATAAAATAATATTCCCACCTTAGCAGCATTGGCTAAACTGGATAAATCATCTGCACCTCCCACAGAGAAACTATCTCTTAAATTCGGGGCTAACCAATGGTAAATCCCTACACGGGGTACTTGTTTAGGCAATGGGGGATTATAAGCAGTTTTCAAGCCAATATCCGCGATCGATTTCAGGCCGTTAACGAAATTTTCGACTCCGCCTTCTGTAAAATAACGCCATAATCGATCTACTGCTGATAAGGATACCGTTGAATGGCTAATTAAATCGGGATCTGGGCCATTATCTCCTGGCATTACTATCAGTTCTGCCTTAGTTTTTTGCACGACTTCCCGCACAACTTCTAACCCATAAGACCAATAAGAACGCCCTCCCAATAACCGTATAATGATTACTTCTGCTTTTTCTAATACCTCTTCAGCGTAAGTATCAATAGTTAACTGCTGCTGCAATTGTAACAGATTAGCTACTCGTAGAGATGGGAATCCTGCTGGTAATTTAGATATAGCTGTCGCGAGAGTTTGAATATCAGTATCAGCGGCTGTAATAAATACAATAGGTGCGGGTGTTTGCTGAAGGAAAATTACTCCCTCTGATTGAGGATTCCAACCTCCCGGTGTTGCTGCTATACGGTGCATTTGTTTTACCTTGTAGAGTGTTAATAAATATAGCTAGGGGCTAGGGGCTAGGGACTAGGGACTAGGGGAAAAAGGGAATAGAATCAAGGGCTTCGCCGTGAGTCCTCAGCCGAACAGTTTCAGTAATTTAGAATGTCCTAACCACCTTGACCGTTGCTATAAAAGAAAATATTAATAGCAACTCTATTATCCTAAATATGCCTGTTTTACGCGCTCATTTTTCAATAAATCTGAAGCCACGCCAGAAAGGGTAATATTACCAGCTTCCAGCACATAACCTCTGTCAGCAATTTGTAATGCTAAATTAGCGTTTTGTTCCACCAATAGAATTGTAACACCTGTGGAGCGCAAAGTTTGAATAATACTGAAAATCTCGCGCACGATTGCGGGGGCCAAACCAAGACTAGGTTCATCTAATAATAGCAGTTTTGGGCGACTCATCAATGCCCGCGCGATCGCCAGCATTTGCTGTTCCCCACCGCTGAGAGTTCCTGCTAGTTGATGGCGACGTTCAGCTAACCGAGGGAATATCTCAAATTGCCTTTCTAAATCGGCTTTTATTTCCGCAGAATCAGACCGAACGTAAGCCCCCAATTCTAAGTTTACCAGAATAGTTTGCCGAGCTAAAACTCGCCTCCCTTCTGGACTGTGAGCAATCCCCAGTTTAACAACTTCATGGGTTTGGCGACGGGTAATATCTCGCCCATCATAGACGATTTCTCCGGCACTAGAATTGACCATTCTAGAAATAGCTCTTAGGGTAGTGCTTTTACCAGCACCATTAGCACCAACAAGGGTAACAACTTCCCCCATATTAACAGTTAAGTTGATATCTTGCAAGGCTTGAATGCCACCATAATTAACAAACAATCCTTTAACATCTAACAACACATATTTGCTTTTCTCTACATTCATCTGCGGTAAAAAGTCCTTATTCATCTCCTAAATAAGCCTCGATTACTGCCGGATCGTTTCTAACCGTAGCTGGATTGCCCAAAGCAATTAGCTGACCGAAGTGTAAAACTGCAATTCTGTCGCATAAGCCCATAACTAATGGGACGTGATGCTCAATTAATATTACAGTAAGATTGAACTGTTGTCGCAGTTCTCGGATAAATTCACTGAGTTGGTGTTTTTCAGAGGGATTCATGCCGGCGGCGGGTTCATCTAACAGTAATATTTGCGGTTCGAGGGCGAGAGCACGGGCAATTTCTAGGCGACGTTGATCGCCGTAGGGAAAGTTTTTGGCTTTTTCGTGAGCGCGATCGCGCAATCCCACTAATTCTAATAATTCTAAGGCTTTTTGCTTAGTTCTGCGTTCCATAGTGTTAGCTTTTGGTAAACCCAATATACCAGCCATCAGTGATAAGAATGGATTTCCATCGCGGCTGTGGATGTGTCTGGCGATCGTAACATTTTCTAGGGCGGAAAGTTCCCCAAATAAGCGAATATTTTGGAAGGTGCGGGAAATGCCTTTATTGGCAATTTGATAGGGGCGGAGTTGGGAAATATCTTGGTTTTGATAAATGAGTTGACCGCTGGATGGTGTTATCAATCCGGTGACAAGATTAAATAGAGTTGTCTTGCCAGCACCGTTGGGGCCGATGAGTCCAAATATTTCATTTTTTTGGACTGCAAAAGATACATTATTGACGGCAATTAATCCTCCGAATCTGCGAGTTAGTTCTTTGGCTTCTAGGACAGTAGTATTGGTTGAAAGGGGAATAGTTGTTGATGCAATCATAAATAAAATAATACAGAAATTAATAAGATCATACCTTGTAATTGTCCTGGGATCAAGCTAATATATAATAGCGTCTACTCAAAGAGTAATGGCTGAAGCAGATATCGGTAGCAAACGTTTAATTAGTTTGGCTCCCAATGCGTGGGTACAATGGGTGACAAATATCCCCGATGCGATCGCAAGAAATATTCTTGATGCTGAGTTTCAATGGCTTAGCCGCGAGAGCGATGTCTTAGTGAAAGCATACAGTCCTGAGCATGGGGAATTTCTAGTTTTAAATGAGTTACAATCTCAATATACCAGTCGGATGCCTCGGCGGATGCGGGCCTATGCCGCACTCGCACAGGAGAAGTATAATTTACCAGTATATCCGGTGCTGGTTAATATTTTCCAGCCTGAAGAGATTGTGACGATTCCCACGCGCTATGAGTCTAATTTTATGGGATTGATAGCGCGTCAAGATTATCGGGTGATTAATCTTTGGGAAGTGGATGTTGAACTGGCATTTGGGCCGTCGTTGACTCCTTTACTTCCCTTTGTTCCAATACTTAAAGGTGGAGATAATGAGTCAGTTGTGGTGAGGGCAGTGACAGCTTTGCGAGCAGATGAACAGTTGCGAGAATTGGAAAATCTCTTGGGATTTTTTGCCTGTTCTGTGTTTGATGTTGCTAGAGTTAGAGAAATTTTGAGGTTTGATATGGCAATATTACAGAAATCTCCTTTGTTTCAGCAAATGGCGCGGGAACAGCGACAGCAAGAAAACCTGCGCGTGCTTTTACGTCTGATTCAGCGTCGCTTTGGTGAGGTATCAGCGGAGATAGGGGCTAATTTACAAAGGTTGAATATCGAGCAATTAGACGAGTTGCTGGATGTGCTTTTTACGGTAAATTCTCTCGATGAATTTATCAATTCTATTCCCTCGCAAAATAGGAATAGTTCAGAGTTAGGATAGTGCAAAGGTAGGGGCGAACGGCCGTTCGCTCCTGCTGTTGGCCCGCAATGCTTGGGCGCAAATGCCTGATGATCCAAGATTTTTCAGAGAAACCGGGTTTTTTTGCGTAAGTTATATTGATGAAAATGTAGATATTTTTATCCCGAATCGCTGAGAATGTTCAGCAGGTGAACGGTTTATACTTAAATGACTAAGCATTACCCACAAAAACTCGCTGCTATACTGACTTTCACTCTCTTGTCTTGCGGTGCGCCGTTACTTTTGAGCGCTAATGCCTTGGCCCTGGAAAACCGCAAGCCAGAAGTCGCGACTACAGAGATTGCCCCACTGATTGCGAAGTTAAAGAGCACCAATGAAAAAGAACTGGATGCAGCCATTAAGAAGTTAGGCAAAATTGGTGAGCCAGCTATTCCTGCTCTGATTCAAGCCTTGGGGGATAAGAATTTGCTAGTCAGCCGGAGTGCTGGCGAGGTTCTACAGAAAATTGGTACCCCTGCGATTCCTGCCCTTCTTCAAGCCTTGAAAGACTCAGATGTGCAAATTCGCCGTCGCGCTGCTGGTGTGTTACGCGGAGTTATATATTTTAGTTTGGAATTGGGAAAATTACCAGAAGCTACAGGTTTTGCACCTGCATTGATTTCCCTGCTTAAAGACTCCGATGCACAGGTGCGTAGCAATGCTGCTGATGCCTTGGGGAACATCGGTGCAGAAGCCAAAGCCGCTGTACCTGCGTTGATTCCCCTGCTCAAAGACTCCGATGCAGACGTGCGTATCAATGCTGCCTCTGCCTTGGGGAAAATTGGTGCAGAAGCCAAAACGGCTGTACCTGCGTTGATTCTCCTGCTTAAAGACTCCAATGCAGAGGTGCGTAATAATGCTGCCAATGCCTTGGGAAGCATCGGTGCAGAAGCCAAAACGGCTGTACCTGCGTTGATTCCCCTGCTTAAAGACTCCGATGCAGAGGTGCGTAGCAATGCTGCCAATGCCTTGAGGAACATCGGCGCAGAAGCCAAAGCTGCTGTACCTAAGTTGATTCCCTTACTCAAAGACTCCAATGCAGACGTGCGTAGCAGTGTTGCCCATGCCTTGGGGAGCATGGGTGCAGAAGCCAAAGCTGCTGTACCTGCGTTGATTCCCCTGCTCAAAGACTCCGATGCCAACGTGCGTAGCAGTGTTGCCCATGCCTTGGGGAGCATGGGTGCAGAAGCCAAAGCCGCTGTACCTGCGTTGATTCCCCTGCTCAAAGACTCCAATGGACTCGTGCGAAGCATTGCTGGCTATAGCTTGGGGGACATCGGTGCAGAAGCCAAAGCCGTTGTGCCTGTGTTGATTTCCCTGCTCAAAGACTCCGATGCCAACGTGCGTAATAATGCTTCTTTTGTTCTGAAGACAATCGCTCTCAACATTCAAGACCAAGCAAAAACGCTATCCCCAGCAGAATTGGATAAAGTTATCCGAGAACTTGAACCCGCTTTAAAAATCTTAGAAGACCCTAAAGCTAAGTTTTCAAAAGAAGACATCGCAACAGTGCGCCTCTCCATCGAAGCCCTCAAAGCTAAAAGAAACGCCCATTTATTCAATTTAATTCGCCAGAATAAATGGGTAGCAGCAGCAATAATTTACCTGATATTCTTCCCTTCCCTTTGGTCTGCAATCCTCCGCCTGCGTCCCCTCTGGATACTGCAAATTAACGACGCGCTCAAATCCTACGATTTTAAACTACCTGAAACCTGGGGCGGCGCACCTATACGGATTCGCGACCTTACCTTTATCCGTTTTTTCATTTACCATCCCAGAGTCCTAGATGCCTGGGTTTCCACCCACATCGAAACAGTCCGCGAACAATTTACCACACAAGAAACAGTCGAAATCCGCGCTACTTACATCCCAGTTTCCTTTGAACTAGACGACAAAAAAGTAACTGAAATTCGATGTCAAGAATTGCAGTCAACTTTCACCAAAAACCGCATCCGTTTGTTGATTTGGGGTGAAGGCGGCATCGGCAAAACTAGCATCGCCTGTCAAATTGCAGATTGGGCAATGGAACCAGATCAAAACAAACGCCTCACCAAACATCTGATGATTCCTATACTAATGGAAGAAGAACTAAAGAATGTAAACGAGGACAAAGATTCTTTCTTAACAGCAATTAACGGTCAACTAAAATCGATCGCTGACCTCCCCAAGCCTGCTGATGAAGACTTGCTAAAACAATTATTACAACAGCGCCGCCTGCTGGTAATTGTTGACCATTTTTCGGAAATGTCAGAAGCTACCCAAAAGGCAATTCTCCCTAACTCTCCTGATTTTCCCGTCAATGCTTTAGTTGTCACTTCGCGGCTGGATTCAAGCCTGGGAAGAGGCAATAAAACCACGCTTCACCCGCTGCGAATTGAGGGATCGGAATTATCCGATTTTATGCAGAAATACTTGGAAAAGCTAGGGAAAATACATCTGTTTGGCGGTTCGCGGTTTCACTATGCTTGCGGTGACTTGGCTAAACTTTTAGAGGGAATCGAAAATCAAGGAAGAAGCACAACTGTCTTATTTGCCAAACTGTACGCTGATGTGTTAATTGCTAATAAAACGGCAGACAATACTAGCGACGACGATTCACCTAAAAATATCCCGGATTTGATGCTGTCGTACCTAACCGAAATTAATCGGGATGTGGCAGAGGATAAATTGAGCGATAACGAAGTTCACGAAATAGCTAAAATGTTGGCTTGGGAATGCCTAAAAGTTACTTATCGACCCACAAGTATCAAGATTAAAGATGCTTTAACTGCTCTATCTGCGTTGAATTTACAGGATGCTGAAGCACGCCTTAAATATCTGGAAGAAAAACTCCGTATCCTGCAAAGGAAGGGTTCTAGCAAAGACAATATTAGTTTTGTTCTTGACCCCGTAGCCGAGTATTTAGCCGGGTTGCATTTAGTGGATATTTATGGTAATGATGATAGTAAATGGTGCGATTTTATCATCAATGGAGATTTTCAGACTTCCCTAGAGGCAATTAAAGGCTTTATGTTAGCAGTTCGTGATTGCTATTTAGCCAAAGTTCTTGATGCAAAAGTTACTGATTATCTGCCTAGTGAAATAGCCACGCGCTATAATATTTCTATTACTGTACCGGCTCAAACTCCTCAACTCGTCTCACCATGAGGCTGAGTATAATACCAAATCCAGGTTAGTTATCCCCTTTATTAGCAATAATCTGTCATTGCGAGCGAAGCGAAGCAATCGCAGAGACTAGGCGATTGCTTCGCTTCGCTCGCAATGACAATAAAGCTCGCAATAGCAATAAAGCTCGCAATGACAATAAAGCTCGCAATGACAATAAAGGATAGCTGGATTTGGTATAATCGGCGGTTGAAACCGCGTCTACACAGACAAAACCCGCCTACGCGGGTTAAATTTTTACATCCTCTTTTAGGTCGGACTTTGATAGTCGAGACGTACATTCTCTGCGCCACAATACCTCACAAAATCCGAGCCTAATACAATTGATTATTATGATACAGTAGTTGTTAGGGAAGGCGATGATTC
The DNA here is from genome assembly GCF_000180455.1 of Kamptonema sp. PCC 6506. NCBI lineage: Bacteria > Bacillati > Cyanobacteriota > Cyanophyceae > Oscillatoriales > Microcoleaceae > Kamptonema > Kamptonema sp. PCC 6506. Next base: position 24,096 of record NZ_CACA01000040.1, on the reverse strand, counting down.
CTTAACAGCTTCGATATCTTTGAACAGCACTGTACTCAGGTAACGTTCGCCAAAACTAGGTTGCACCATTACTATCAGTTTCCCAGCATTTTCTGGGCGTTTGCCGATGGTAATTGCTGCTGATAAAGCTGCACCGGCAGAGATACCTGAAAGCAATCCTTCTTCTTTGGCTAATCTGCGGCTAAATGCGATCGCGTCGTCATCGGTAACGGCAATCACTTCATCGATTAGTTCCTTGCGAAGGACTTCGGGCACAAATCCCGCGCCAATACCTTGAATTTTGTGCGGGCCCGCTTTACCTCCCGCGAGCACTTGACTGTTGACAGGTTCAACTGCGATCGCTTTAAAACTCGGTTTCCGCTGTTTAATTACCTCAGCAATGCCTGTAATTGTCCCCCCAGTACCAACCCCAGAAATTAAGAAATCGATCTCACCATCCGTATCTGCCCAAATTTCCTCTGCTGTCGTTTCCCGGTGAATTTTAGGGTTAGCGGGGTTGTTGAATTGTTGCGGCATAAAAGCATTGGGAGTTGTCGCGGCAATTTCTGTCGCCCGCGCGATCGCACCTTTCATCCCCTCATACCCCGGTGTCAATTCCAATTCTGCCCCGTAAGCCTTCAGCATCGCCCGCCGCTCTAAGCTCATCGTATCTGGCATGATTAAAATTAAACGGTAGCCTTTCGCCGCCGCTACCATTGCCAAAGCAATTCCCGTATTTCCCGAAGTCGGTTCTACTAAAATTGTTTTCCCTGGTGCGATCGCTCCCGCCTCTTCTGCTGCTAGAATCATGCTAGCGCCAATTCTGTCTTTTACTGAAGCTGCCGGATTCATCCCTTCCAACTTCACTACAATTCGAGCTACACAACCTTCTGCTTGCGGAATTTTGTTAAGCTGAACTAAAGGAGTCCGCCCAATTAGTTCCGTCACGTCTTTAGCAATTCTCATGGAAATACCCCTGTGATGTTTTTATCAACGATCGTGTTTTTACCATGAAAGCCCCCTTTATCGATAAAGTTTTAGGGTTTTTCAAGATTTAAAGGCATTGTAGGGTCGAAGCAATTGAGCCTTTATTTACCGTGAAATCCAAAATTTCTGGTGCAAATGCTTTTGCCATTACCCAAGTAATTACTAATTATCACAGATTTTGTCAAATACAGTATTTATTACCTCAGTGGAGAGGTCAAAATAATAGTAGCAAACAAATAAGATACGAAGGCTGCGCTTCCAGAAATCCCCAAACACAGAAAGCTAACTACTGTTAAAATCATCCCTACTGCTGGCGGCATATAATTCCTTGCAATAAACAAAGTCATTCCAACTAAACTCAAAATCACAACAACAGCCGCGTAACTTACCATCCAAACCTTCTCTCGCCCTGGGGGATAAGCAATTGTTACCGCCACTGGTATTAGTGGTACACTAAGGGCAAGAGCAGATAAAACTGTTAACTTTCTCGCTTCCATATTTGATAAAACTTCAGCACCTATAGTCCCCGAAGTGCAGTAGCAAGTGAAAGCAAAAATAATACCACATACAAAGCTAGCTTTTATCAACTCGGTTGAAGGGGTCGCCAATTTCTCGGAGGAGTTAAACTGCAAAACCAAGGTAAATACTAAAGGAAAGACTATACTTAACAAGCAGTATCCAAATGAAATTACTGGTAGCCACCTGGGAAAGATACTGTTAATAGGAAAAATTGCAAAAATCAATTCCCCAATCACAATTGTCAAGAAAAAATACGCAACTATCCGACCTATTTTTGTAGTGATACTCAACCAACGATATGTCAAGTATCTGCGTTTGTAAACTTCAACTACACCCAATTTAGCATTTTCTAATTGGGGATCAATTCTGAGAGCTGCCATAAAGTGTTGTAATGCTGCTTCATTTCGCTCTTCATCCAGCACAAACCATCCCAAACTACTAAGTGCACTAGGATTTTCAGGATCGTTGAGCAGTGCGGATTTAACATTAGCTCTCGCTTGCTGCTTGCGACCTAATTCGGACAGAATTGCTGTGCGGATATTAAGGGATTCTGGATGTTGGGGGTTTATTCTTAAACCTCGTTCAACTGTTTCTAAAGCTTTCAAGTAGCAATCCCTATAAGGTCTTTTGCCTGTAAATAAATCACTAACAGTCATAGTCTCTAGACTTTTTTCCCAGCGTTCAGCTCTCTGTATGTGCAGAATTGCTAAGAAACAAAAGTAATCAGCATTTTCCGGCTCTAATCGGATTGCCTCAGCAATTGCTAATTCTGATTTCTGCAATTGTTTAACATCATTTAAAGTCCGGCGGTACTCTCTATAAAGCCTGAGAGCAACGCTTGCCTGTACGTAGTGAGCATAGGAATAATCCGGGGCGACATGAATCGCTAAATCGGCTTCTTTGACAGCAGCTTCATATTGCCGAAATTCAATTAAGCACAAACTTAGCCAAGCATGAGCTAGCGAATTTTCGGGGTCAGTTGCTAACTCTTCGCGCAGTTCCTTTTCTGCCAACTCGTAGCGAGATTGTTGGAGTAAAATCTCGGCTCGTTCTAGATGTACGCCCATTATAGTTTTAAGTATTTGAGAATATCGTCGTAGACACCGCCTTGATTTGAGTATAAGGCATAGTTGCGAGCAGTAGCAAACCATTCTTGTGCGGAGGGTTTGATTGTGTCTGCCGCCGCTGCCAAGTCTTTTGTAGTCAGAGGTTTGGGGATACCTTGTTTCATCGCTTCCTGCAATTTTTTCTCCACTGCTAAATCAAGAATTGCTTTCAAATCTGCACCTGAAAAATGTTCAGTTTTTTTACTCAAATAATCGAAGTCAATGTCTTGAATTGGCTTGCCGCGACACAGCAACCGCAAGATAACTGCCCTCGCTTGAAGGTCTGGCGGCGGTACGAAAAGAATGCGATCAAAACGCCCCGGTCTGCGGAAAGCTGAGTCTAAAAACCAAGGGCCATTTGTCGCAGCTAATATTAAAATACCTTCGTTAGAAGTTTGAGAGCCATCTAATTCGGCAAGGAATTGGTTAATAATTTGGCGGTTCCCCGCTTGGCGCATATCAGTGCGTTTTGCTGCTAGCGCATCCACTTCATCAAAGAAAAGTACGCAAGGTCGATCTCGCCGCGCTTGCTGAAAGATTTCATGCAGGTTTTTCTCGCTATTTCCAATCCACATATCTAGGACATCATTAATGCCAATTGAGATGAATTTGGATTGAATTTCTCCAGCGGTAGCTCTAGCGAGATATGTTTTGCCGCAACCGGGAGGGCCGTAGAGCAAAACTCCGCCGCCTATAGATTTGCCGTAGGCTTGATAAATTTCTGGGTTGGTTAAGGGATAGATAATTTTGAGGCGAATTTCTTCTTTAATTGTTTCCATTCCGCCCACATCTTTGAAGGTAATTGTAGGTTTTTCGTGGGATGTTTCTAGGGGAGAGGCTGTATCTTCTAAGAAGTTGCGATCGCTACCTGCATTCTGTAAACCGTCTCTCAAGACAAAGCCTAGTCTCTCAGCCAATTCTGGGTCATTAACCGCAGGGTCAGCCTCAACTGCTTTGCGGTATTGCTTCGTTGCAAGTCCGACCTCGCCAGTGCTTAGCAGGATGCGAGTATATAATAGATACACGCTAGCTCGATTTTCGGAACTTTTGAGTAGGTCTTCGACAATTACCACCGCTTGAGCACTCTTGCCTTGCTGATAGAAAGCGCGGGCTAGACCGAATTTAAGTTGGTGGGTAGACGGTGCGATCGCCAGCGCCAATCTATACTCTGTCTCAGCTTCCTCAAATTGTCCCAGCCCTAAAAGAGTATCTGCAAGGTGCTGGCGTAGGGGTACGTTGTCGGGAGAAAATTGGAGGGCAGCACGGAGTGCCTGAAGCGTTTCTTTGGTACTCATAAATACGCAGATAATTAGCTTTGATTCTAATTAATTTAATTAAAACCTAGAAGCGAATCTTCTACGTAGATGAACATAAATAAACACTATAACTTGTAGGGTGGGCGCTCGCCGCAACAAAACTTGTAACTCATAGCTATAGATAGTTGTCGGCGATCGCCCTTACGTTTAATTGCATCTTGATTATTTTTCTACAACTCAACTATTGACAACTTTCGATATTTATAGTATAGAAACCCAGTAATCGTGCCAAATCTATCCGAGGTGAGATGCGATCGCCTCTGTACCGAAGCCAAAAGGTTACAATTAAAAACAAATTAGCATTTCATAACATTACGGTTTCGTTAAATTGAACTCCTCTGTGCAGCCCAACAACAACTCCACTCAACCCTTTGAATTTGACTCAATAGATGCCGCCCTAGCGGAACTCAAGGCCGGACGCGCCCTAGTAGTAGTCGATGACGAACACCGCGAAAACGAAGGCGATGTCATTTGTGCTGCCCAATTCGCCACCCCAGACATGATTAACTTCATGGCAGTTCAGGCGCGGGGATTGATTTGTCTAGCATTGACTGGCGATCGCCTCGACCAACTCGACCTCCCCCTGATGGTCAGCAAAAACACCGACAGCAATCAAACCGCCTTCACCGTCAGCATCGATGCCGTTAGCAACGTCACCACAGGCATCTCCGCCGAAGACCGAGCTCGCACCATCCAAATCGCCATCAACCCCACCACCAAACCAGAAGAACTGCGTCGTCCCGGTCATATTTTCCCCCTCAGAGCAAAAGAAGGCGGCGTATTAAAACGCGCCGGTCACACCGAAGCATCAGTTGACTTACCAAGACTCGCAGGACTATACCCCGCAGGCGTTCTCTGCGAAATTCAAAACCCCGACGGTTCGATGGCCAGATTGCCAGAATTAATCGAATACGCCAAAACCCACCAGCTCAAAATTATCAGCATTGCCGATTTAATCAGCTATCGCCTCAAACACGATCGCTTTGTCCGCCGCGAAACCGTCGCCAAATTGCCCACTCAATTCGGCGATTTCATGATTTACGCTTACCGCGACCTTCAGGACAATACCGAGCACGTCGCCATAGTCAAAGGCGACCTCGCGGATTTCCAAGATAAACCAGTCATGGTGCGCGTCCATTCCGAATGCCTGACCGGAGATGCCTTGGGTTCTCTGCGCTGCGACTGCCGAATGCAGTTACAAGCGGCCTTGAAAATGATTGAAAATGCCGGATCGGGCGTAATAGTTTACTTACGGCAAGAAGGCAGAGGAATTGGTCTGGTCAACAAATTAAAAGCTTACTCCCTGCAAGACATTGGCTTTGATACCGTCGAGGCAAACGAACGCTTAGGCTTTCCCGCCGACCTGCGAAATTACGGCGTGGGGGCGCAAATGCTCAACGATTTAGGTGTCAAAAAGATCCGCTTGATTACCAACAATCCCCGCAAAATTGCTGGTTTAAAAGGTTATGGAATTGAAGTTAGCGATCGCGTTCCCCTACTGATCGAAGCCACAGACTACAATTCCATGTATTTGGCCACAAAAGCCGAAAAACTCGGCCACCTACTGTTACAGACCTATTTAGTCACAGTAGCAATTGAAATGAAGGAAGAAGGAACAGGGAAGAAGGAAGAAGGAAGAGAGAGGAAAGAAGAAGCAGAAGCAGGAGAACTAGAATTCCTCGCCTCCAGTCCTCAAATCCCAATTTACGATCGCTACGATCGCTTAGAGAAACTGCGGGCGATCGCGAAAAGCCATGACTTAATCTTGCAAGAAGAAGCTAGACCAGTCGCGATCGCCCTCTTCGGCCAAGCCTCCTTAATCGTACATCTAGGCTTCGATCAAGCCGGACTTGCGGCCCCCCACTGGTACTCCGAACCCAACCACCCTTACATAAATGCGATCGCCCAAATTCTCGACGAAATCGCCACCACCTGGCCCCAACTGCAAAAATTGGAATTCATGGTATCCTCCGGTGCCGATCCCCTCAAAACCTTACAGGTAAAATTAGACAGGCAAACCTTTCCCCTCCCTGTTCTCCCTTCCTCAATGGCAGCACACCTGCAATCTCAAGTAATATACAGTTTCACCAATATCAAAACTCACGAGTCAGAAACTTGAAACCCATTCAACCCAGTCAGCACTTAGAAACCTATTGTCTGAAAACAATTTACCAGAGAAAAGCCAATGAATATCTCCTAACTCCAGATAATACGCTGCGCCAAAAAGGCAAACGGCGTATGGGCAGGAACCCAGAGAATATTCAATTATCTCTCTGGGATATTGAGAGAGAAATCTCGCTCAGAATCCCATCCCCTTTAGGGTTGGGAGTGTCAATTCAAGGGACTTAGTGACATGGAATTGAACGTTGGTGACTTTCTCAACCGCCTCGATCTCAGAGGACAAGAACTCAAAGGTACTAACCTCGCGGGTGCGGAACTCCGGGGAGCCAACATGAGGGGAACCGACCTCAGAGACACTAACTTCAACAATGCTAGCCTCAAATATGCAGACCTGATCGAAGCAGACTTGAGCCGAGCCAATCTCAGCGGAGCAGACTTATCCGAATCATTCATGAATTTGGCTAACCTCACCGAAGCAGACTTGAGGGGAGCCTGTCTCAAAGAAGCAACTCTTGTAGGAGCAGAGCTAACAGGAGCTAACCTCCAGCAAGCAAGTCTAATTATGGCCAACTTAGTTGGAGCCAACTTAGATAAAGCCAACTTAGCCGGAGCCAACCTCAGCGGCGCAGATTTTCGGGGAGCCCAATTGAGCGGTGCAATTTTGGAGAAAGCTGTTTACAATAACCGCACCATTTTCCCCCAAGATATTAACCCCACTGAAGCAGGAGCTTTCTTGCTTGCTCCCAGCGTCTCGCTACCAGGACTAAATCTCAGCAAAGTCGATCTGACCGGTGCTGATTTGAAAGGAGCTGACTTAAGGAGAGCAAGTTTAATTAGAGCCAACTTATTTGGCGCAAAACTCGATAGAGCAAATTTATCTGGAGCCAACCTCAGCGGCGCAGATTTAAGAGAAGCAAGTTTAATTGCCACCATTTTAGAAAAAGCTGTTTATAATAATCGAACTTTATTTTCTGAAGGTATTGACCCCAGTTTTGCTGGAGCCTACTTAATCGCTCCCAATGTTTCTCTGCAAGGGGTAAATTTAGTTGGTGCTGATTTAAGCGGTGCTGATTTAAGCGGTGCTGATTTAAGCGGTGCTAACTTAAGCGGTGCCAATATGACAAAAGTAGATCTTAGCAAAGCTAACTTGAAAAAAGCTTACCTTAAAGGTACAAACTTAGAGAGTACAGATTTAAGAGGAGCGAATTTTACGGGTGCGATTTTACATCAGGTAAATTTGAGCGCTGCTGACATTAGAGAAGTAGATTTTACTAGAGCAGACCTCAGCGGTGGTAATTTGAGCGAGGCAGATTTGAGAGGTTCTGACTTGACAGGAGCGAGTTTGCTTCATGTAAACTTGAGTGCAGCAGATTTGAGAGGCGCTGACTTGACTAGAGCTGACCTCACCGGCGCAAATTTAAGCGGTGCTGACCTCAGAAAAGCTGAGTTGATGAGAGTAAATATGGAGGGTGCTGATTTGAGTGAGGTAGATTTAACTGAGGCTAATTTATTTCGAGTTAATCTCAGAGGCGTTAATCTCAAAGGTGCAAATTTGAAGGGTGCAAAGTTGAAGGGAGTATTTTTGACGGATGCTTATTTGAGTGAAACTGATATGACAGATGTGGCTCTTAGTCAAACATTTTTTGAGCTACCAAATTCTATAGAATAATTTTGTTAGTTGTTAACTGTTAACTGTTAACTGTTGGTAATTTATGATATTATTACAAATAATCTATGATGTAATTGTGAATAATATTTGGTGTCATTGCGAGCGCAGCGAAGCAATCGCAAAGACTTGAGATTGCTTCGCTGCGCTCGCAATGACGGAAATCTGGTCAATCACCAATCACCAATTACCAATTACCAATTACCAATTACCAATTACCAATTAGCATTTAAAATGGATAAACCTTTAGGTTCAGTTATTCAAGGTTCCCTCAGCAAGGGATTAGAAGTGCGGCTACATCCTGATGTTTCCGTAGAAGAAATGAGAGTAGGCAAATTTTTAGTAGTCCGAGGAGTGCGATCGCACTTTTTTTGTATGCTGACTGATGTATCATTAGGAACATCTAGCGATCGCATTCTAGCCAACCCGCCTCACCCCAACGATGATTTTATGCAGGCCGTTCTCGCTGGCAGTAGCACTTATGGCACAATTGAATTATCGCCGATGTTGATGTTGACTGCGGAACGAGAAAAACAGCAGGCGATTTTTCCTCCTAATGTCAGTAACAGCAAGCAAAGAAAGTCCAATAATTCTAGTTTGTCTTCAATGGAAGTGCAATCTAGTGCTGATATTGAACTACTGCCTGTAAAAACAATTCCTAGCCATTTTTCTCAAGTTTTTGACGCGACAGAGGGCGATTTTAGGGCAGTCTTTGGCTGGGAAGACGATCCCACCCGCCGCAATTTTGCCATCGGCCAACCGATTGATATGGAAGTTGATGTTTGCCTCGATTTAGATCGGTTTGTAGAACGCAGTAATGGAATTTTTGGCAAGTCAGGAACCGGAAAATCTTTTTTAACTCGCTTGCTTTTATCGGGGATAATTCGCAAAAAAGCCGCAGTTAATCTGATTTTTGATATGCACTCTGAGTATGGCTGGGAAGCGGTTTCGGAAGGGAAGCAATTTAGCACAGTTAAAGGTTTACGGCAGTTATTTCCCAGCCAAATTGAGATTTATACTCTCGATCCTGAAGCTACAAAACGCAGGGGTGTTCGGGATGCAATGGAACTTTATTTGAGTTACGATCAAATAGAAGTTGAAGATATTTCTCTCGTGCAGCGCGAGTTAAATCTTTCGGAAGCAAGTATAGAAAATGCCATCATTCTGCGGAATGAGTTAGGCAATTCGTGGATTAACAAGTTGCTGGCAATGACTAATGAAGATATCCAAATGTTCTGCGAAGAAAAACGGGGTAATAAGTCTTCGATTATGGCGTTACAGCGAAAACTCGAACGGTTAAACGATCTAAAATATATTCGCAATCGTTCTAATCATAATTATGTCGGGCAAATTTTGCAATCTTTAGATGCGGGTAAGAATGTGGTGATTGAGTTTGGCTCTCATTCGGATATGCTATCTTATATGTTAGCCGCGAATGTGATTACTCGCAGAATTCACCAGTCCTATGTGAAGAAAGCAGACAATTTTTTAAGAAGCAAAAATCCCTGCGATCGCCCGCAACCTTTAGTGATTACAATTGAGGAAGCTCACCGTTTTCTCGACCCGGCTATTGTCCGTTCCACTATTTTTGGTACAATTGCTAGGGAGATGCGGAAATATTTTGTCACCCTATTAGTTGTAGATCAAAGGCCTTCGGGAATTGACGCTGAGGTAATGTCACAAGTTGGTACGCGGATTACTGCTTTGCTGAATGATGATAAGGATATTGATGCAATTTTTACCGGAGTTTCTGGGGGGCAAAGTTTACGATCGGTTCTCTCTAAGTTAGATTCTAAACAGCAAGCTTTAGTTTTAGGTCACGCTGTACCGATGCCAGTTGTGGTGCAAACTCGTCCTTATGATGAGAAGTTTTATCGGGAAATTGGGGATGTTGATTGGGAAGATATGACCGATAATGATGTGTTTGAGGAGGCGGAGTCTGCGTTGGCTGATTTAGGATTTTAGCGCGAATGGAATTCGCTGTATAGCAACCACCACAACGGTTAGGACATTTTCAATCAAACCATTTCTAGTATTGCATTTTCCTCCTGCCTCCTGCTATACAAGCAATTTCCGCCTAAGCCTAAAGCAGGCTTTCCTCCTAGAAAATGGGAAACTAAGGCAATACTCTAATTCCCCCTCGACAAACCAACTCACCGGGATGCAGAATTAATTCTTCAAGGTCAACTTCTGACCCTAAATCCAATTTAAAACTATCTAGATTTCTACTATTTAATCCTTGCGAAATCTCCACTTCTGGTTGTTCAAATAGTAACTCGCGACCACTTGCCAAACCCAAACCAGTCCGCAGTAAAAAAGCTATTATTTGACCATTATTTAACAAAATTCCTGCCTTTAATATTAGCTTGCCCGCCTCAATTTTAATCTGCGGATTTTGCAAATTTAATCCCTGCTGAAGATCGCCGACATCTACCGGCAAAAGCGGCAACAAAAAATCACTTAAAGCCTTAGCGAGTAAAGGTGCTGAAAGTGAAGTATTCAAATCAGCTTCATTTAACCTGGCAATACCGACAACTGGGATTGGTTCTAACAACCTTAGCGGTTTACCTTTAATCACTTGACCTAAATTGATGCGGATACCAGTACCGACAAGGGAAATATCAGTCAAGTGCAATCCTTGATATACAGCACCTTTAGCCGCGATCGCCACTTTCGGAACTGTACCGCCCAAAATTTGGCGATCGCTACCCGAAATCTCCACAGATAACTCCTTTACCTGAGAAACCTGCGATCTCAACAGCAATTGCACGGCTGGAGACAATACCGCACTGACAATTCTGCTACCTTTACCCCCTAGAGATTCCTCAGACAATAAAGCGCGAGCGCCATTCCCCAATTCATTAACTTCACCAGCACCATCACCCGATTGGGGAGAATCAAAACCCATAGCCATAGCCAACTTCAGAACTTATACCAATTTAATGTGAAGTTGCACTTTATTAAACACCCGATTTTGAGGGGCTAGGGGGGAAGAAGGGGCTAGGGGCTAGGGGAAGAAGGGGCTAGGGGCTACGATGCTCAGGGCTAGGGGAAGAAGGGAAAGAGAATAAAAGTAAGGGCTTCGCTGCGATCGCGCTTGCCGAACCATTCGCTCAATTTAGAATCTCCTAATGGTCTTGGCGGTTGCTATATTTCTTATGATACATTGACGTAATGAGGGGTTACACCCCTCAATCATTGACCGATCTAAAGTAAATTGTCAGGCTCAGCAGCGCGATCGAAAACAGAAACATCCAGACAGCAACTATTCCTGTAATATTTGTACATAGTCATCTAAATCATGCAAAGATTTAGCTTGTCCTTTATTGATTCGATAACTCCCCCAAGCCGTCCGCTGTATGGATGAAAGGCTGCAAAAAATACTCGCCCAGTGGGGCATTGCCTCTCGCCGCCAAGCAGAAGAGATGATTCTCGCTGGACGAGTGCGAGTTAATGGCAATACTGTCCAGCTAGGACAAAAAGCTAATCCTGCGAGCGATCGCATAGAAGTTGACGGAGTGCGCGTCAAATCAGAGCGCCGACCCCAGCCGGTCTATTTGTTACTCAACAAACCAGCCGGAGTCGTTTCAACTTGCTCCGATCCCGCACAGCGCACCACAGTCCTAGATCTGTTACCGCCCAAACTGCGTGCCGGTTGCGGCATTCACCCAGTAGGGCGCTTAGATGTAGAATCCACAGGAGCTCTGCTGCTCACCAACGACGGTAATCTCACCTTCGCTTTGACCCATCCCCGCCATTGCGTCCCCAAAACTTATCAAGTTTGGGTAGAAGGCGATCCCCCAAAATCGGTATTGCAAACGTGGAGTCAGGGCGTTCTCCTATCACGCAGAATGACATTGCCAGCTCAAGTTAGAGTGCAAGAGCGTAACGGTTCCCAGACACTTTTGGAAGTAATTCTTTACGAGGGGAGAAATCGACAGGTGCGCCGAGTTGCTGAACAGTTGGGATACCCAGTGATTCATCTGCACCGCACGGCAATCGGCCCAATTCTATTGCAGCCGCCAGGAGAGCCGGAATTGCCGGCAGGACACTACCGACCTCTACTCGATTCTGAAATTACTTTTTTGTGGAACCGAGTCAACCTAACATCAGTAAATGTGCCAGTAGATGTCAAGGAGCACAACTTATGACGAAGAATTTATTTTTTTTACTCTTCAAAAAAACTAAGAAGAACCTAGAGTCAGCCAATACCGAACAGGCCCAAAGCCTTGCAGAAATTGGCGCTCAACTCCGCCAATTCCGAGAACAGCACTCAATCTCCTTAGAACGAGTGTCGGTAGTAACGATGATTCGATCGCGCCTGCTGCAAGCTATTGAGGAAGGGGAACTCGACGAACTGCCCGAACCCGTCTACACCCAAGGCTTGATCAAGCGCTACGCGGAGGCAATGGGTTTAGATGGCGAACAGTTTGCCAACTTTTGCCCTGCAACACCGATACTGGAACGTCCAAAAACCTCTTGGCGAGATTTGCCCCTAGCTCAACTGCGACCGATACACCTGTACCTGCTTTATCTATTTGTGATTGTCGCGTCTGTCAACGGTCTATCTCAAGCGATCGGTCGTTCCGATACAGCGGATACAGCCGAAACAGGGGTGACGGCATCAAAACCCCCAGCTAAGGCACCAATTCCCAGCAAAAGCGTTACCAAGCAGCCAGGAAATCAAGGCACTTTAGTGGCCGAGCGGGCTAGTCTTCCGACTGCTCCGGTAAAGCAGCCTTCTTTCCCTGATGCTGCTGTGCGGGATGACTATGCCTCGTCGCCGCAGCCATTGGTAACGAGTGCTTCCAACCAACCAACTCCCTCGATCTCGGCACAAGTAACCAATGCCTCCAACCAGCCAACTCCCTCGATCTCGGCACAAGTAACCAATGCTTCAGGCCAAGGATCGCCTTCTGTGTCGGTAAAGGCAACTAACGCTTTAGCTCAACCAGCAGCCCATCAGCAAGTGACTATTAGCGTCACTGTCAAGGAGGAAACTTGGGTGTTGATTGAGGTTGATGGCAAAACTGAGTTTGAGGGTAATTTACCTGTGGGGACTCAGCGGACTTGGCAAGCGAAAGAGCAACTGTTTTTCAGGGCTGGCAACGCTGGCGGGGTACTGTTGGCTGTGAATAACGGCGAGGCCAAGCAACTAGGACAGCCGGGGGCGATCGAAGAAGTGGTCTTAAAAGCCAATGAACCCCCGGCGGCGACAGAAAAGAGGAAAGATCGAGGTTGAACCTGGTTTTTATTGAGGGAAAAAAGCTTGCTGTATAAGCATTCTTCCTTCTCTCCTAAATAACTAAATCTTTCTCTCCTAGATAACTAAATCTTTCTTCCTTCATCTTTCATCCTTCTTCCTTCATCCTTCTTCTGGGGTTTTCATTCTTTGATGGGCGCTCGGCCGTAGAGATTGGTGAGGGAATTAAGGCGATCGCCTATTTCCTGATTCAAAGCCCCAGACCGATACCGCCAGCCCCAGTTCCCCTCTTCTTTGCCCGGAAAATTCATCCGAGCAATATTTCCTAAACCTAAAATATCCTGAACTGGAAGGATCGCGATATCCGCAATCGAACTCAAGGCCAACCGGATCAAAGACCAGTGGATTCCTTGAGGATCGACGCAGCCTAAATAACCCAAAAAGAAGTCTCTTTCGTAGGATTGGAGTTGTTCAAACCAGCCGATAGTTGTGTCATTATCGTGAGTGCCGGTGTAAACTACACAGTTGCGGACATAATTAAAAGGTAAAAAAGCATTATCGCGAGCGCCACCAAAAGCGAATTGCAAAATCTTCATCCCTGGAAACTCAAATTTATCCCGTAGCGCTTCTACTTCTGGGGTAATTACGCCTAAATCTTCGGCAATAATTGGCAAGCTGCCAAATTTCTCTTGAATTACGTCAAACAATGCCGTTCCGGGTGCTTTAATCCAAGTACCGTTCATAGCAGTTTTTTCACCTTGGGGAACTGCCCAGTAAGCATCAAAACCTCGGAAATGATCGATCCGAGTTACGTCTACGCAATCGAAAATACTCTGGAAACGCTGTACCCACCAATGAAAATTATCTGCTTGTAGTTGCTCCCAATTATAGACTGGATTGCCCCATAACTGACCTGTGGCGCTGAAGTAATCGGGGGGAACTCCGGCCATTAAAGCTGGAAGACGAGATTCTTCTTCTAAGCAAAATGTTTCAGGATGAGACCAAACATCAGCACTATCATGAGATACATAAATGGGAATATCACCAATTATTTTAATGCCCCGCAGGTTTGCATAGCGCTTTAATTCTGTCCACTGACGGAAAAACTCGAATTGGAGGTATTTGTGGTGAAAAATTTCCGCAGTTAGCTTTGTCCGCCACAGTTCTAAAGTCTCTGGTTGACGTTTAGCAATTGCTGGTTCCCAAGTATGCCAACTCGTACCTTGAAAGGTATCTTTTAAGGCCATAAATAAGGCGTAATCTTCTAGCCAGTGAGCCTTGCTTTCGCAAAAACCAGCAAATTCAGTTTGCTGCATAGAAGTGGCTTGAACCTTGAAGTTTTCGCTGGCTTTTTGTAGGAGGGGAAGTTTAGTTTGAATGGCGCGATCGAAGTCTACAGTATCGAGAGGAAATCCTGGTACCTGTGCGAAGTCTTCGTCTGTTAATAAACCCTCATCTCGCAACCGATCGGGGCTAATTAAAAATGGATTTCCCGCCATTGCTGAATAGCACATATAGGGGGAATTGCCATATCCCGTTGGGCCCAGGGGCAATAATTGCCAGTATTGTTGATTGTTGTCTGCTAAAAAGTCAATGAAGCGATACGCTTCTAATCCCATATCTCCAATCCCGAATCGACTCGGAAAGGATGTGGGATGGAGTAAAAGACCGCTCGATCTGCGAAAAGGCATAAGCAACCTAAAATATAAAGTATAGAGTTGGGTATTTTGTAGAGAGTGCTTGACACTTTTACCTACAAATGGTATTTCTGATCCTAGTGTTTACGGTTGTGTTTTTAAGACCGGAGTAGGCTAAGAACAGTTTTTTATTATCGCATATTTTACTTACTTGAATTTGTGGTAAGGGCGCTCGTCATTTAAGTTTAATTTTGACGAGAGAGTAGAGAAGGCCGAACCCAACAAAATAGTTATATTGTCCAATCTTCAAATCTCAAAGCAGGAACGCGCTCAAAATCTCGTCGATTGCGAGTTACTAAAACCCCAGATCGGGAAATCACACAAGGAGCAATTCGTATTAAGCCGCCCATAAAATTGTTCTTCTACTGTAATAACAGTAACAGCAATTTCGTCAGAATTGACTGCGCTAATCCGACTACTAACTATTGGATGATTCTGTTGAAAAAGCGAAACATGATCCGTATCGAGTACCCACAAACTCATTTTGTCTCTTCCTCCGCATCCATTTGACGGTAATAAGCTTCCATCTCTTCATCTCGTTCGCGACGTAAAGCTGCTATATCAGCTTGCATCTCCTCGAAGTAGGGATCGTCTTCATACTTACCCGCAAACTTCATCCAAGGATGTTCTGGTTTTGGGCGATCGATTTCTAGAGAAACTATTTCTACTTTGTCTAAGCGCTCTGTTACAATCTGGCGTAAACTGGTCAAAGTTTCTTCGCGGGTAGAACCAAAAGCTTGACACTCTGGCCAGCCCAATACTGTGGCTCTATATCCTTCATTTTCTTGTTTTTCAAGCATAACTGGGTAAGTTAGCTTAGTCGATTTTTCCGATGGGGCAGTAACATTAGTAGTCATAAAATTACCTCTCTACAACTCTTTCATAAATTATAACTTCCTAGTATTATAAAATTAGTATAATTTTTACCCAAATCTGTGACTTACCGCAATCCTACTCCTACAGTTGACATTATTATCGAATTAATCGATCGCCCCGCGAGGCCGATTATACTAATCGAACGATGCAATCCTCCCTACGGTTGGGCTATTCCTGGTGGCTTTGTCGATTATGGCGAAACCGTAGAAACGGCTGCCAAGCGTGAAGCTCAAGAAGAAGTAGGATTAGAGGTAGAATTAATTGAGCAATTCTACGTTTATTCTGACCCCAATCGTGACCCTCGCCAACATACTCTTAGCATTGTATTTTTGGCCGCAGCAACAGGGGAACCCCAGGCTGCTGATGATGCTAAAAATCTAGAACTTTTTGAACCTTGGCGGTTTCCAAGTCAACTTTGTTTTGACCACGATCGCATTCTCCGAGATTATTGGCGTTACCGTCACTATGGAATGCGGCCTCGTTTGTAATGGCTAATGGCTAATGGCTAATGGCTAATTGCTAATTGCTAATTGCTAATTGCTACATCTTCCCCCTCTCCCAGTCTTCCTTTCTTCTTCTTCCTTCTTCCTTCTTCCTTCTTCCTTTAAGAATATGGCAATTTTAACAGTTTTAGGTGCGGGTGCTTGGGGCTCCGCAGTGGCAACTCTAGCTAGTAATAATGGCCATCAAGTTAATTTGTGGTCGCGTAGTAGTTCTTTAAACCTAGACTCAATTTTAATTGAAACAGATGTGATTGTTTCAGCAGTTTCTATGAAGGGAGTTGTGGAAACAGTCGAGCGAATTAAAGGGATAAATTTAAATACTAATGCTATCATAATTACGGCTACTAAAGGTTTAGACCCCGTTACTACTCGCACTCCTTCTCGCATTTGGCATGATGCTTTTCCCGAACGTTCTATTGTTGTACTTTCCGGGCCGAATCTGTCTCAAGAAATTGTCCAGGGTTTGCCTACTGCGACTGTTGCTGCTAGTATAGATTTAGCGGCGGCGAAGCAGGTACAAGATATTTTCAGTTCCGATATTTTTCGGGTTTATATTAATAGCGATCCTCTGGGTACTGAGTTGGGGGGAACTTTAAAAAATGTGTTTGCGATCGCGGCTGGTGTCTGCGATGGTTTGCATTTAGGAACTAATGCAAAATCGGCTCTTCTTACCCGTGCTTTACCGGAAATGATTCGTGTAGGTGTGCGTTTGGGAGCGCAAGTTGAAACCTTTTATGGGTTATCTGGTTTGGGAGATTTACTTGCGACTTGTAATAGTGCTTTATCCCGCAATTATCGGGTTGGTTATGGGCTCGCTCAAGGCAAATCTTTAGAGCAGGTTTTGGAAGAGTTACAGAGCACTGCTGAAGGGGTAAATACTACTAATGTATTGATCGATCTGGCTAAAAAACAGGGTATTGAAGTGCCTGTTTCTACTCAAGTTTATCGTTTAATTAATGGTATAATTACCCCTGAGCAAGCTGTCGCAGCATTGATGGAAAGAACAGTGAAGCCAGAGACTAATGTTCCAAGTAATCTAAATAGTTAGGGTGATTTTAAATAGTAGAGGCGGATTCATCCACCTCTACTTCAAATGATAAATTACATTTTGCCTTTCTGCATCACTTCTTGAAGGTGTTGGCGGATCTCCTGTGCTTGATCCATGTCTGTCTGCTTCAATTTTTGGAAGAGTTCTGCACAGGGGTTAGAGCCAGTTTCCTGAGCGTCGTTTATGTAAGTTTCGTAGGCTTTAATTGCTTCAGACTTGTTTTGCAAGACTGTCAGCAAATCGTACTCAAGGTTACTAATGACTGAATTTCCGTTGCTAGCCATAAATTTACCCTCCACTAGGATTTATCAAAAATTTTGACCGATCCTGGAAGGGCATTTCATCTGCCTAAAAGGGTAGATAATCTTTACTTACCACTGTAATAAAAGGCAATTTCTTTGTCTTTAAGGGGAGCAAAGTTTGCATCAGCAAGCATTTGATTGAGCTCTGCTTGGGGGATGTGCTTAGCGCCTATCCGCACGATGCGCGATCGCATTGTATTTGAGACACCGCTGCGCTGTCTTCCGGCTTCTAAACCCATGACTTTGTTATATAGTTCTAGTTTAGCTGTAGGGATGGGAGTGCCGTCAAAATCCAGACCCGATGCGATCGCTACGTCAATAGCATCAGCACCAGTTGTTGTTTTATCTGTTGAGTTTGTTTCGCTAGACATTGGAGAATACAATCAAAAATTTACCACTCAAGCATTTTATCACTATATAAAAAATTGACTGACAAGTTTAATATCTACATTCCCACCGCTGACAATTACGCCAACCCGCAAACCTTCAGCTTTAACAATATTTTCTAACAAAGCTGCTGCTGCTAAAGTGCCTGTAGGTTCGACAACAAGTTTCATTCGTTCCCACATAAAAAACATCGTTTTGCGAATAGCATCCTCGGAAACTGTTACGATGTCGTCCACATAATGGAGGATTAAAGGAAATGTTAATTCACCTAAACAAGGAGTACGTGCGCCATCAGCAATTGTATCAGGATTATAAACAGTTTGTAGCGTTTTGGTGCGGAACGATCGCGCCGCATCATCTGCTTGTTCCGGTTCCACGCCAATGACTCGACATTGAGGCGATCGCGCCTTAGTGGCGATCGCGCACCCAGAAAGCAAACCTCCGCCACCGCAACATACCAGCAACAGGTCTAATTCCCCAACTTCTTCGATTAGTTCTAACGCCGTTGTACCCTGGCCAGCAATGACGTGGGGGCGATCGTAGGGAGGGATAATTGTAGAGCCGCGATCGCTAGCTATTTGCTGGCAAAGTTCCTCTCTTGAAGTCTGAAAGCGATCGTAAAAAATAATCTCGGCCCCATAGCCGCGAGTCGCCTCTTGCTTGACGATGGGAGCATCGGCAGGCATGATAATAGTTGTGCTAATTCCGAGTAATTGTCCCGCCAGTGCGATCGCCTGTGCGTGGTTTCCCGAAGAGAAAGTTAGAACTCCTTGCTGTTTTTGTTCTGCTGATAGTTGAGATAGAGCATTGTACGCACCCCGAAACTTAAATGAACCTGTGCGCTGAAAGTTTTCACATTTAAAAAATACTTGAGATTTTGCGATCTTATTAACAGTTTGGGACGTGAAAACAGGCGTTCTATTTACCTGACCATTTAGGCGTTTTCCCGCAATTTCAATATCGGCAATGCTTACAGGTAAGGCCATAGAATTAGACAAGTTATCAATCATTCTTCAACCTCGGTAGTCTAAATTAAACGTAGGGTGGGCGATCGCCGAAAAAAGTCTTTAAATCATAGCATAAGATGGCTGTCGGCGATCGCCCACATTACAATTTATACCGTTTATTTATGTCCACTTACTTATCAAGTATTTAAGTTTTTTTTAAGCAAGCCTTGATTTCGAGCAACAAAGTTTATGTCATTGATTTTCTGCGGGAATTTCTACATCTTCATAGAGGAGAGAAATAGGAAAGCGGAAGTCAATGCTAGTTAAGCAAACTTCTGGTTCAGTTCCTTCTGAGGTAGTTTCATCAATTTGGTAGTGGGTGAGTTCCCATTTATTTTGATCGTTGAGGCGGTAGCACTCAATGCTAATTTCTTGAGCGTTGATGAGAACATATTCTCTCAATGTATTGATGCGACGGTAATTGGTGAATTTCTTACCTCTATCAAATCCTTCTGTACTAGGGGAGAGAACTTCAACAATTAGACAAGGATATTGGATAAATTCGATAGCGCGTCTGTCTCTTTCATCGCAAGTTACCATAACATCTGGGTAGTGAAAAGGGCCATTTTCAGATATTCTAACTTTGGCATCTGCCATCAAAACTATACAGCCTTTCCCCCGCAAATGGTTTTTTAAAGCTGTTGCTAAGTTAACAGCAATAGAGTTGTGGGGAATATCCTCACCTTTTATAGCTAAGGCTTCACCGTTGACGTATTCATATTTAATCGGTTGTTGTTCTTCCCATTCTAGATATTCTTGGGGAGTCATGTAACGGAATTGTGGGTTAGCAATCATTTGAGGTGTCTGTTATTAGTTATTAAGGATGATTTTATCATGCTTGAAGATTTTGTGCTTTCCCAATCATACAGATTTAGACCAGATTTAGACCGGATTTAGACCGGATTTAGACCGGATTTAGACCGGATTTAGACCGGATTTAGACCCGGCGGTTGAAACCGCGTCTACACAAACAAAACCCGCCTTCGCGGGTTGAATTAATTGTATTTACCCGGCGGTTGAAACCGCGCCTACACAGACAAAACCCGCCTTCGCGGGTTGAAATTATCTTTGAGTCCGCGTAGGCGGACTTCGTTTGTGTAGCCGCGATTTCAATCGCCAGGGCCGATCAAATATGATGCAAGATATCAGTATAAATAAATTTGCGATCGGTTAGGCATTAGGTGGTAGACTGAGTTGAGAGGATTGAAAATGGGGGTAACTATGGACGCTGATGAACTGCTAGAAAGATTTGCAGATGGACAGCGGGATTTTGAGAAACAAAATCTCAGTGGGGTAGACCTTAAAGGTGCAGACCTGAGTGAAATAAACCTAACAAACACAGATTTGAGTGGAGCCGACTTGAGTGAGGTAAACCTAGCTCAGGCTAACCTTTGTGGGGTCAATTTCAGTAGGGCATCCCTAACAAATGCAGATTTAAGTAAGGCAAAGTGTGATTCAGCAAATCTAAGCTTGGCAGACTTCAGTAATACAGATTTAAATGGGGCAAACCTAAGTAATTCTAATTTCAGTAATGCCAACTTGGACAAAGCAAAGCTGAGCGGTACAAACCTCAAATCTGCCAACCTAAGTCGAGCCTCTTTCCTTGATGCAGACTTAAGTAGAGCAAACTTGAGTAATGCAAATCTGACTGGGGCTAATTTGGCTGGAGCAGATTTAACTGCGACCAACTTAACTGGCGTAAAACTCCAAGATGCAAAACTGCAACGAGCAAAACTCCGGGCAGTCAATTTGCATAAATTTGACTTGTCAGGTATTAATATGTCTGATGTCGATTTGAGTATAGCAGACTTGGGAGAAGCTAACCTCAAAAAAACTTGTCTGCGAGGGGCAAATTTAGAAAGAACCAATCTGCAAGGGGCAAATTTAATGAGGGCAAATTTAAGTGGAGCTAATTTGAAAAGAGCAGATTTGACTGACGCAAAAACTTATGGACTGAGCATCAAGGATGCCGATCTCACAGGTGCAATAATGCCCGATGGAGAAATTTATAACCCAGAAACCTCTAACCAAAAATCAGAAAATTCAATAACTATGACACGCAAAATTATCTGTACCGAAAACGCACCCAAACCAGTAGGCCCATACAATCAAGCGATCGCAGCCAGCGGTACAATGATCTTCGTAGCCGGTCAAATTGCGATCGACATCCGCATTAACCAAGTCGTCTACACCGAAGACATAAACAAACAAACAGAACAAGTCATGGCAAATATCGAAGCCATCCTCACAGAAGCCGGTGCTACTTGGTTAGATGTCGTCAAAACCACCATTTATCTCAAAGACATGAACGATTTTGCTGCTGTTAATGCCATCTATGGCAAATATTTTGATAGCACAACAGCACCCGCACGGGCCTGCGTCGAAGTTTCTCGCTTACCAAAAGATGTCTTAGTCGAGATAGATTGTATTGCCGTAATTTAATCAAATTCGACAATTAAAACTGCTTCATAGCCCGTTCAATACTTCGCTTATCATCCCGTTCCTTAATACTATCCCGCTTATCGTGTAGCTTCTTCCCTTTCCCCAAAGCAATATCAAGTTTCACCCAGCCGCTCTTGAAATACATCTTCAACGGTACCAAAGTCAAGCCCTGTTGCTCCACCTTACCTAGCAACTTGCGGATTTCCTGTTTGTGCATCAACAGTTTGCGGGTGCGGCGGGGATCGTGGTTAAAATAATCGCTGGCCTTTCCCCAAGGCGAAATGTGGGCATTAATCAACCAGACTTCGCCATTGCGAACTAAGGCATAGCCGTCACGCAAATTGACTTTGCCTTCCCGAATCGATTTGACTTCGGTGCCCTTCAGCTCAATTCCAACCTGGTAAGTCTCTAATATTTCATAGAGAAAGCGGGCTTGGCGGTTGTCGCTGATTATTTTGTAGCCTTCGCTCTTCTTTTCACTCTTTTCACTCATTAATCTAATTTAGCGTGTCGGCCTGTAGTCAGGGAAGTATTTCCTCAAAATTGTTGCCCTTTAGTTTTAAGCTGTTATCAGGACAGAATTGATTAAGACTAGCGCATGGCAACTATCTGGGAACTCGATTATTACAGCCGTCCGATTGTGGACGAGCAACAGAAAAAACTCTGGGAAGTCTTGATTTGCGAGAGTCCCCTAAATGTAGGCGACAAGTCAGAGTCATTGTTTCGCTACTCGCAGTTTTGTCCAAGTTCTACCGTGAACTCCTTATGGCTGGCGGCGGCTATCAAAGAAGCGATCGCATCCTCCCCTTCCCCTCCTGAAAAAATCCGCTTTTTTCGCCGCCAGATGACCAACATGATTGTCAAAGCTTGCGAAGAGTTGCACATTCCCGCCGCCCCCAGCCGCCGTACCTACGCCCTACAACAGTGGTTGCGAGAACGGATGGAGGATGTCTATCCCACTCACCCTGGCTTTCAATCTGGCTTAACTCCTTCTGTGCAATATAGTTCTGAGATCCCGCAAGCTCTACCAGAGGCTCTCCTTGGCGAGAAATGGAGTTTTGTGACTCTACCAGTTGAGGCTTTTGAGGAAATGTCCGAGTGGGAGATTGAGTTTGGGGAAGCTTTTGGGCTAGAGGCCTTTGGGCTCAAGCCTCAGACACCAATTCCGGGACTGATTATTTTCTCGTCAAGGGCCACAGCATTAGCCGCGTGGATGTCGGGTTTGGAATTAGCTTTTGTGACCTTTGATGGCGGCCCTCCTGCAAGGTTAGTGTTAGAAACAGGAGCTAGCGATCGCTGGATTTTAGCTAATCTCAGAGATTTAAGTATTGTCGCCGAAGTCAAAGGCTTTGAATCAGCCAAGGTTGCAGCCAATCAAGTACATTTTTTAGCTATCCAGTCGCATCCTGAATCTGAGTCTTTCGCTGGATTTTGGCTACTACAAGAATTTAATCTTTAGGAAAGGAAGTAAGTAATAGATTGCATAGATGTTAACAGTTAATAGTTAACTGTTAACCGTTAACCGTTAACCGTTAACAAGTAACAAGTAACAAATAACAACTAACAACTAACAACTAACCAATAGCAATTAGCAATGAGCAACGACCAATCAGCAGAACAACTGCTAGAGTTAGCAGCTAAAGCTGGGGCACAAGCCGCCGAGGTATTTCAGTCGCGATCGCATTCGCGACCAGTGTTTTTTGAAGCAAATCGGCTCAAACAACTCGAAAGTATCGAATCAGAAGGAACTGGGTTGCGGCTATGGCGAGATGGTCGTCCGGGTTTAGCAGTAGCCTATGGATCGGTAGAACCCCAAGCTTTGATCGATCGCGCGATCGCCCTTTCTGAGCTCGGTGTCCCGGAGACAATAGAACTAACAACAGGTTCGCAGACTTCCTACCCAGATTTAGGACAATCGGTAGCAGTAGAACAGTTAGTAAATTGGGGAAAAGATGCGATCGCCACCATCCGAGAATCCTACCCAGAAATCCTCTGTAATGCTGAATTTGACTGCGAAGTGGAAAGCATTCGCTTACTCAATTCCTTCGGATTAGATAGCAGCTATACAGACACAACTTTAAGCGGCTATCTAGGTGCGGAATGGGTACGAGGAGATGATTTCTTGAACGTCTCCGATGGCGAAACCCAGCGAGAAAACCTCGATCCCGCAGATTTAACCAAGCGGATATTACAGCGTTTAAACTGGGCAAAAGAAAATGTCCCCCCTCCCACAGGAAGAGTACCTGTTTTATTTACAGCCAAAGCAGCGGATCTCCTGTGGGGAACCGTTTCTGCGGCCCTCAACGGCAAACTCGTGCTCGAAGGGGCCTCACCTTGGAGCGATCGCCTCGGCGAACCCGTAACCTCCCCCCTCCTCACCCTTTCCCAAGCACCCGATTCCGGGCCCTATAGCTGTCCCTTTGACGACGAAGGAACACCTACCCGCCCGATTGTTTTCATTCAAAAAGGAGTTTTGCAGCTCTTTTATGCCGATCGCACTACGGGTAAAATCTTAGGTAGCGGTACAACCGGTAACGGCTTCCGCCCTGGTTTAGGGAGTTATCCAACTCCGGGCTTATTTAATGAGTTAATTCAACCAGGAAAACGGAGTTTAATTGATTTAATTGCCCAACTAGATGACGGGCTAATTGTCGATCAAATGCTCGGTGGAAGTGCTGGCATTTCTGGCGAGTTTTCTATTAATGTCGAACTTGGCTACAGAGTAAAAAATGGTCAAATAATTGGCAGAGTCAAAGATACAATGGTTGCGGGAAATGTTTACACAGCCCTTAAGCAACTTATAGAATTAGGAAGCGATGCGGAGTGGAACGGTTCTTGTTACACCCCTTCTGTAATTGTAGAGGGATTGTCAGTTACGGGTCGGAATTAGAAGAGGGGCTAGGGGCTAGGGGCTAGGGGCTAGGGAAGAGGGGAAGA
>NZ_CACA01000041.1:0-19337 GCF_000180455.1 Kamptonema sp. PCC 6506 | reverse complement strand
AGAGGAGCAAGGGAGCAGGGGTAGCTAAATCCTCCCCAGTCTCTCAGTCCCTCCATCTGTCCCTCTCCCAGTACCCCAGTCTCCCAATTCCCACTCCCTCGATCGATCGGGGACAAGCTACTACATAGGGATAAAATGCTGCATGGAACTGACAAATCAGCGGTTGACCAAAAACCGGTTCGGACAGGGATTATTGCGATCGCTCAATCTCCGTCCTGAAGAAGTAGAGCGGACTCTGCTGATGTTCGCAGTCTACACTGTCACCTCCATAGGCTTGATCTGGCTGGAACTCAGCACGATCAGCCTATTTTTAGACGAATATGGAGCCGACAAGCTCCCCTGGATATACATAGCTACTGCGGCTACAGGCTCAGGCTTAGGCTTTACCTATTCCTGGCTGCAAAAAATCATTCCTCTGCGGCGGGTGATTGTAGTCGTACTCCTATTTATGGCAGTCCCCCTGTTCCTCTTTCGCCTGGGTATCGGGGCGAAAGATATCCAGCTTAACTTCGGGCTACTGACCCTGAAATTGGGATTTATTACCCTATTCATGACATGGCTGTGGGTAGAAGCTTGCTATAACCTGAGCGACCTCAATACCTCGATCACGTCGAATCAACTATTTAATATCCGTGAGATCAAACGCACTTACCCCATAGTCAGCAGCGGGTACTTAGTAGCTGGGGTAATCTCAGGTTTCTCCCTGCCTGTACTCCTGAAATTCATCGGGCTGGATAACGTTACTCTTGTATCTGGCGTAATGGTAATTTGTGGGGCAGGTATTTTATTTTACCTATCAGAAAGCTACGAACAAGCTTTCCCTGATACTGCCCGTTGGGTAGACGATGAAGATGATGATGAGGATCAACCAGACTTCAGCGCAGGAAGTGTTTTCGGCCCGCTGCTAGGTTATATTATTCCTCTTGTCGGCTTCTTCGTAATGGCTGAAGTTTTATATGTATTTGTAGATTTTGAATTTTTTACGCAAATAGAACTGCAATATCCCGAAGATGACGGCGGTAGCGAAATTGCAAAATTTTTAGGCTTATTGGAAGGTGCAATTAGTGTCTGTCAGGTGGGTACTCAGTGGTTTGCTTCTAGCCGTCTGGTAGATCGGATTGGCGTATTCGTGACTGCAATGATTCTCCCCGCAGGAGCGGCGATCTTAGGCGTACTCTCTTTTGTAGGAGCAATCACGGGGATATTTTCTGTGTTTGTGGGGATGGTAATCCTGAGAGTTTTAGATGAATTGCTACACTATACTCTCCAAGAAACTAGCGGGCCGGTGCTGTTTCAACCCATACCAGATAGCACGCGCAATTACGTACAGACAATAGTTAATGGTGTGGTAGAGCCTTTATCAACTGGTGTGACTGGGGCCTTTATCCTGCTAGTTGTTTGGATTAGTGGCAAGCTATTTTCGTTTGAGGATAGCCGGGAGCTTCAGAATGCTCAAGGTTTAATATTGGTAGGGGCGATTGTGGTGAGTGCCGCAGTCTGGCTGGGGATTATTTGGGTAATCCGCTCTCAATATGTTGGTCTGTTGGTAAAAAGTGCCGAACGGGGGCGCTTAGGATTTTCGGATGTAGATTTACCTACTCTTAAAAAAGCTGTAATCGCAACTCTAGAACAGCCGAGTCCAGAAGAAGATAAACGCTCTTGTATTGAACTACTGAGCCAAATTGACCCGAAAAATGTGGGGCAAGTCTTGGCTCCTTTGCTGGCAATTCTGCCTCCTTCATTGCAGCGACAGAGCTTGGAAACAATGCTCAATCACCCGAATCCAGATTATCTCGAACCTGTGCGCTCTCTAACTGAGCGGGATTTGCCTCCAGAAGTTTTGGCTTTAGCTCTACGCTATGTCTGGCTGACGGAACCGGAACCAGATATCAGCCAATTACGCCCTTATCTGCAATCGACTGTAGATCCTGTGGTGCGGGGTACAGCCGCAGCTTTGATTATGCGTCGGGGCGATCGCGAACAAAAAGCAGAAGCAACAAATACTCTGCGGCGAATGCTCACAAATAAACAAGAGCGGGAACGGGTAATGGGTACGAGGGCTCTGGGAGAAGCTGACTATTTGCAAGGGCTACGCCTCTATATCCCTAACTTACTCCAAGATGAATCCCTGCGCGTTCGCTGTGCTTTGCTAGAAGCGATCGCCTCTACTCACCTAGAAGAATACTACCCATCCCTGTTGCGGGGTCTATCTTACAAATCCACCCGCGAAGCTGCTCTCCAAGCTTTGGTTCGTCTAGAAAATGACGCAATTCCCCTGTTGGTAGATTTAGCCAATGATATCCATAAATCTGACTTAGTACGGCTCCAAGCTTGGACAGCGATCGGTCAAATTGGCACGCTTCCAGCTCTCGATGCTTTGGTAAGTCATGGGATGACAGCTTGGGGTAAATCCCGCCGTAATATCCTCCGCATCCTGCTGAAAATGCCCAGAGAAGCGGGAATTGAAGGCGTGTTAGACCGCATGGGCCGTAGTGGTTTGGAATTGTTGATAGACCAAGAGCTGATGTTTATCGGTCAGATTTATGCCGCTACGATCGATTTTTCGAGGATGACCGGCCCACAGCAGGCAGAAGAGAGCGATCGCTCTGATAATTCTGGACAATTAACCGCAGACTATGCAGAATTGCTAAGGCGCGCTCTGCGGGGGCTAGAATCCGATGCCATTGAACGCTGCTTTTTGCTGATGAAGTTCCTTTATCCTTTGGACGCAATACAAGCCGCTGCTTTTAATATCCAATCTGAATCTAAGTCCAATATGGCACGAGGTCTGGAAATTCTGGATAATACTGTTGATTTGCCTAATAAGCGAGCGCTCATTAACATCCTCGATCGCCACTCTGAGCAAGAAAAATTGCAAGGGCTTTCGGAGCTATTAGCTTATAGACCCCTAGCTCCGAGCGATCGCTTACGCCGTTTATTGGATCTGCGCCACTTCCTTTCTGACTGGGCCTTGGCTTGCTGCTTTCACTTGGCGCGGGAGTCTCGCTGGAGTCTGACGGCGGAACAGACTTTAGTCTGTTTGCGCCACCCAACGGGGTTTGTGCGCGAAGCAGTGCTCGCCTACTTGAGAATTGCTT
Source organism: Kamptonema sp. PCC 6506 (assembly GCF_000180455.1). Taxonomy (NCBI): domain Bacteria; kingdom Bacillati; phylum Cyanobacteriota; class Cyanophyceae; order Oscillatoriales; family Microcoleaceae; genus Kamptonema; species Kamptonema sp. PCC 6506. The sequence goes on along the minus strand of NZ_CACA01000041.1, from coordinate 16,239 downwards.
CCCCCCGCGCTCTGGTGGAATTGCTACCGATGCTGCAAAATGATGCCGATCATCTCGTAGCAGCTCAAGTTCAGCAGATGATGGGAGAGTTGGGTGTCAGTTCCCATCAATCTCACGTTGCTCCAGGGTAGGAGGAGAGGGCGATCTCCAGATTTCCCTTTTCCTTTGCCTTTCCTTCCCAGTTAACAGTTAACGGTTAACGGTTAACAGTTAACGGTTAATAGTTAACAATTTTAAAATCCACAATGGCTTATGTTAACCAGCGTTGAACGCCTATTATTTGTCAGGGGAGTTCCGATTTTTAAGGAACTGCGAGATGATTTTCTCGTGCGTCTAGCATCTGTGATGGACGAGCTTTCTTTTCCATCTAAATACAGCATTTTTACTGAAGGTCAAGAAGGGCGATCGCTTTATATTGTTGTTTCTGGTAAAGTCAGAGTACATATAGGCGATCGCGACCTAGCACAGTTAGAACAGGGTACTTTTTTTGGCGAAATGTCCCTGTTTGACGCTGAACCGCGTTCGGCTTCGATCACGACTATTGAAAAATGCGAGTGTTTGATGCTGACTCAGATGCAGCTCTATGATGCTATTGATGAAACGCCGGGAATTGCTGTCAATATTATCCGTCTACTCTCGCGTCGCATTCGCGAACTCAATCAAAAAATCAATGCTAAACAAGCAGCAGAGCACCAAGCTGAAGTTGCTAAAGTTAATTGAGAATTAAAAGTTAAAAATTAAAAATTAAGAGCGAATCAGCAATTTTTAATTTTTAATTTTTAATTCTGAATCTAGGTTGTAGGGTGAGCGCTGAAAGTTAAGATATTGGTGGCGCTCAGGGTATACATTAGAGAAGCACTCATCCTACAACTATAGCAACCGCCACAACGGTCTTGACATTCAAGGGTCGCCCAAACCCGTTCTAGTATTGCATTTTCCTTCTACATAAGAGCCTTCTGCCTTCTGCCTCCTGCCTCCTGCCGTATTACTAATCCATGACAGTCAGCAAAAAATGAAATACAAAAGCAAAACCCGCCGAAGCGGGTTTGAATAAAAAGAGTAAAAATCAGCTCTTAAACCAGGCGAAAAATAAAAGGATAACGGTAAGGCTGATCGGGATCTGCCAAAATTTTGACAATAGCCAAAATTGGCATTACCCAACTGATAATTCCCAACAAAACCAATAGCGGGAAACCAATTAAAACCCAAATCAGCACCCCAGCAACTGCACCGTAGATGTAGAGGTTAATGTGAAAATTGAGAGATTCTTTGGCATTATCCTTAACCACTGGGTCGTCGGATACTAGCAAAATAGCTATGGGTATGCCGATAGACACAAGTGTAGCGCTGAAAAATATTGCCCCGTGACTCAAACCTGATAGTAGTTTCCGCTTGTCGGAGTCGTACATATTAGCCTCCATCTCCTTTTGTTATAAGTTTCCTTTTTACACAACTTTAGCACAGCCTCGCCCCTCGAAGCTGTTCCATTGTTCCATTTTTAATTTTTAAGACTATATGGCCTCAGCAACAGGAAGACCAGAAATCAACTTTTTATTACTTTGCTGTCGAACTGGAATCTCGATTGCAAATTCTGCCCCTTCTCCTAGTGCAGAAATGCAGTACAACTGACCGCCGTGTTTTTCTACTACAATTTGATAGCTAATTGATAAACCCAGACCAGTTCCCTTGCCTACTTCTTTAGTAGTAAAAAAGGGGTCAAATAGCTTACTCCGCACTTCCTCAGTCATTCCCGGGCCATTGTCTTTAATTTTAATAGCGATGCGATCGCTATCTATAACTTCAGTCCGAATCCAAATCGTAGGTAATTGAGCATTCAGTGTTGGGGATTGTTGTTCTTGCTGTTTCTGCTTGAGTCTTAGCTCATGTAAAGCATCGATCGCATTAGCAAGTAGATTCATAAAGACTTGGTTCAACTGTCCGGGACAACACTCGATCGAAGGCAAGCTACCGTAGTCTTTAATAACTTGAATGCTTAACTCTTCTGGTTTTTCCTTAAGATTATTTTGCAAGATCAGCAGCGTACTGTCAATACCTTCATGAACGTTAACTTCTTTGACTTCTGATTCGTCGAGACGTGAGAAGTTTCGCAGGGACAAGACAATAGAGCGAATTCGCTCAGTTCCTAGTTTCATTGAAGATAACAACTTCGGCAAATCTTCACTCATAAATGCCAAGTCTATATTGTCGATCCGCTCTTGAATTTCGGGAGTTGGTTTGGGATAGTATTTTTGGTAAAGTTCCACTAAATCTAGTAAATTTAGGGCGTAGTCACTGGTATAGCTAATATTGCCATGAATAAAATTGATCGGATTATTAATTTCGTGGGCAACACCGGCTACCATCTGACCTAGAGAGGACATTTTTTCAGTTTGGATCAGATGAGCTTGAGTTTTTTGTAACTGCTGCAAAGCTTGCTCTAATTGTTCTGCTTGAGCTTGAGCGTGGAAAGCGACTTGGCGAGTTTGGCTGTAAATTTCAGCTTGATCGAGTGCGATTGCTAATTGATTTGTCACTGCTTGCAAAAGTTCTACTTCACTGTCTGGCCATACCCGCACGCAACTCTGATGTCCGCACACTAAAACCCCTATTTCTCCCGACTGGGTTTGAATTGGCAAGGAGAGATAAGAAATCATCCCAAAAGACAGTAAAAATTTCTGCATTTCTGGCTCAGATAACGTACTAGCATCATTAACTCGGATGATTGATAGTTGTAGTAAACGATCTGTCCAACGACCTATTTGTTCGCCAGAATAGAAGCCAATATAACTATCCAAACTTGTATCCTTGGCTTCATTTACTACTTCCCAATAGCAGTTTTCTATCGGCACTATTTGGCATTTGGGTCGAGATTTATCGGCAGAATCAGTAAAATAGTTGACTGATATTTTTTCCTCTGGGTCAAGCTTTTTAGTTATTTCGAGTATATTTTCCGCCGCCGATTTAGCATTTAATTCTTTCGTCTTTGGACGATACCAAAGAAAATAGCAGCGGTCAATTTGCAACAAATTTCTAATTTGATTTACTGTTGTTTGTAGGATGGTATCAAGGTCTAGAGAATTGCGAATTTGACTCGCTAAACGGTTGAGTAATTCTTCGTGCTGAGCGAGTTGTCTAAATTGAATTTCTGACTGCTGAAGTGCTAACTGAACTTGTTTGCGATCGCTGACATCTACCGCCAAACCAATTAAACCAATTGCCTTGCCAGATTCACCTTTAAGCTTAGCTTTGATGATTTCTAAATCGTGAAATTTACCATCTACAAAAAGCAGAGTTTCTTCTGAGTGATGAGGTGCGTCTTGACTCCAGCAAGCTGCATCAGATGTTAGGGAGTTTACCGACTCTTCTTTACCGATAATTTCTGAATAGTGAGGAACCTCTAAAAAGCGAGACTCAGTAACTCCCATATCTTCACAAAAAGTCTTATTCACAAATTGCATTTTGCCTTTTGTATCTGTCATCCAAATCCAAATCGGAGCGTGGTCTAGAATAGTTCTCAAGGTGCGCTTTTGGTTGACTAACCCTTCCTCTGCTCGCAGTCTATCGCTGATGTCAAGAACTAGGGACAAAATTGACACCAAAGTTCCAGACTCATCCATAAATGCGGAGTTATACCACTCACAGTAAATAATAGAATTGTCCTTAGTATAGTTGCGGTGTTTACTAATATTACGAGGTTCGTTGCCGTAGAGAAGTTTAAGCACGCTCGAGCTGACGGCTTCTGCATCTTCAGGATGAATTAATTGCCATTCCGCAGGGTGTTTTCCTATCACTTCATTGGCTTTCCAACCAAAGATTTTTTCCGCTTGCCGCGACCACCGCTTCACCCGAAATTCACTATCCCATTCTACCACTGCCACAGGCGAATTCTCGACATGAAAAGTCAATTGCTGGTAAGCTTGGTCTAGTTCTAATCTTGCCTGCTGGCGCTCCTTAATTTCTATTTCTAGTTTCCTGTTAACTGCTGCTAATTGTGCTGGACTTGGAAGAGCTAAGATTTTAGGAATTAACCACACTAAGAGTACGGCTACACAGGCAGAAATAATAGCTGTAAACGCATTGAGGAAACCTGCTAGCCAATAGGTAGGATGCCATAGCGTCCAGATATTCATGAGGTGTCCCGTGCCACAGGCAATAATAAAACTGCCAAAGGAGAGAAATATCCAGTTAAAAGGCAAATCGCCGCGCTTGCGGACTAAATGTACTAAGGTTAGAGGAATGGAATAGTAGGATAGAGCAATTATTGCATCCGAAACTACGTGAAGCCTGACTAATCCCGGCTTCCATAGATAGCAATGACCGTGAGGAATAAACTGTCCTGCGGTAAAAAAATTATGCCAATTATCGAGCATGATTCTTGCCTTTACTTGCCAGAGATTAACAGTCGGTAAGTAGATGATAATTAAAAAGGATTGCTTGTTGTCGTGTCTGATGTCACACCCTATGATTGTAAACGATAAATTACTTTACCAAAGAAGAGAGTTGAATGGTTCGCACTATCAATCCGTTTTTATTACCCTTTCTAAGCTCTAATGTCAATAACTTATTCTTTTATATTAATATTGACTTTCTTGATGGTAAGTTTGGTGAAATCTAATTTAGTAATATTCCTTAATTACAATCACTGTGAGTAGAAATCACAAGGAAGTATTTTCGTTAAAAAACCCGGTTTCTTTGGTTGGGTGCGTAAGTCCTGTAAAACTCAATTATACATAGTAAACAATAGGATTATACAAACTTATTGTCGAGCTTAAATTGGTATGACATTTATGGTTTAGCTTAACCGATCGCCGATCGAGGTGTTGGCGCTCACCCAAGTATAGCGATCGCGATCGCACCTTACTATTGAACAAACAAATCCCCCAGTCCCCAATCCTGCCATCCAAAATCCACCTTCTCAAGGACACCCTTCAAGCAACCGACAATCAAGAGTACCAATAATTCCTATAATAAAGACTGGGCCAAGATTTTTCCCTGTAATTCTTCTATGACCACAGAGCTTGAGACAGAACTGCAAACCGCTGTTGAGCGTCGTCGCAACTTTGCGATTATCTCCCACCCTGACGCGGGTAAAACCACTCTCACAGAAAAACTGCTGCTGTACGGAGGTGCAATTCACGAAGCGGGTGCAGTCAAGGCGCGGCGGGCCCAGCGTCACGCTACCTCAGACTGGATGGCGATGGAACAACAACGGGGAATTTCGATTACTTCTACAGTGTTGCAGTTCGAGTATCAAAAGTATCAGATTAATTTACTCGATACTCCCGGACACCAAGATTTTAGTGAAGATACTTACAGAACTTTGGCCGCCGCTGATAACGCAGTGATGCTAGAAGATGCGGCGAAAGGTTTAGAACCACAAACACGGAAATTGTTTGAAGTTTGCCGAATGCGCGGTTTGCCAATATTTACATTTTTCAATAAACTTGACAGGCCGGGGAGAGAACCGCTGGAATTGTTGGATGAAATTGAGAAAGAATTGGGTTTGCAGACTTATGCGGTGAATTGGCCCATTGGAATGGGCGATCGCTTTAAAGGCGTTTACGATCGCCGCCAAGGTCAGATTCACTTATTTGAGCGTGCGGGACACGGTTCGCGGGAGGCGATCGATACAGTTATAGAGTTAGGCGATCCTCGTATTGAAGAACTGTTAGAGAAAGACCTTTACTATCAACTTAAAGATGACCTAGAACTTTTAGAAGCAGTCGGTTCCGAACTCGATTTAGAATTAGTTCGCGCTGGGAAAATGACACCCGTATTCTTTGGTAGTGCCATGAGTAACTTTGGGGTGGAGTTATTTTTGGATGCGTTTCTAGATTATGCCCTCAAGCCTGGAACTCACAAAAGTAGTATGGGCGAAATGCCACCAACTTACCCAGAATTTACTGGTTTTGTGTTTAAACTGCAAGCAAATATGGACCCGAAACACCGAGATCGGGTGGCATTTATTCGGGTTTGTACCGGCAAATTTGAGAAAGATATGACAGTGAATCACTCTCGTACTGGTAAAGTTGTACGATTGTCAAGACCTCAAAAGTTATTTGCCCAAGATCGGGAATCCATAGAAGTTGCTTATCCTGGGGATGTAATTGGGTTGAATAATCCGGGAGTATTTGCAATTGGCGATACGATTTACAACGGTCAAAAACTAGAGTATGAAGGAATACCCTGTTTTTCACCCGAACTTTTTGCTTATTTGAGAAATCCCAATCCCTCTAAATTCAAACAATTTCGTAAAGGTATTTCCGAGTTACAAGAAGAGGGGGCAGTACAAATTATGTACTCGGCAGATGATGCTAAGCGCGATCCAATTTTAGCCGCAGTTGGGCAATTACAATTTGAAGTAGTGCAATTCCGAATGCAGAATGAATACGGCGTAGAGTCGCTGTTAGAGTTATTACCTTTTACCGTTGCTCGTTGGGTTGATGGTGGTTGGGATGCGCTGGAAAAAGTGGGGAGATTATTTAATACAGTGACAGTCAAAGATGGCTGGGGGCGACCAGTTTTACTGTTTAGAAATGAATGGAATTGTCAACAAGTGGAAGGCGAACATCCGGCCTTGAAATTGAATAAGATTGCGCCTGTAGTTTCTGGTTTAGAAATTACCGATAATTGAGGTGAAGTCATGACTTATATTACCGAGGAAATTGGTCAAATTACTCGTTTACCAGATCATACTGAAATCCCAGAAACAGATGGTACGTTTGTGGAAAAATTTCAGGAGCATCCGCAAAGTATTCTATTAACAGATTCCCTCGAATCTGTACTTCAAAATCTCCATCCAGAAGGTGATTATGCTATTGGTCAAGATACTGGAATTGAACCTGAAGTTTGATAGATAAAAAAGTAGGGTGCGCGCGGCGTACCCTACTACTGCTTTTAAACCTAAATGAATCCAACTGACTACTTAGGTCGGGGGAAGAGCATAAAAAGCAACCCCCTCATCCCGGAAATCTGACCTCGCCTGTACCACCGCCCGCGTCGCTGCGCTAGCGGTGTAAAAGTGTGTAATATTTTGCGGATTTTCCCGTTCCCTCGCCAGGTTAGTAAAACGAAAGACGGGTATCGCACCCGAAACTGCCGTGTTATATGAATTGAAAACCTCCCCTTCAGCACGGAACTGGGGTAAGTTGTCGCGAACAAACTGTATGTCAGTAGGTTTATTTGTATAGAAGTAGGTTCCTGATGCTGTATTGAAGAAGCGTTGAACCTTTGCGTTACCGGCGGCCGGAGCGATAAATTCATCGCCTTCACTCTGGTAACGAGTAGGGTTGTTCAGTCGCTCATTTTTCTCTGTCGGGTCAGTGGTATAAAAATGCCCTCCTGCTGTCTTGTCAAAGAAACGTCGGACGGGAAGGTTGCCTGTTAGAGGGTCCCCGCCACTGCCCGGGATGATGTTGCCTGCTGCATCTAAAGTCACACCTGTTACGGGGTCTTTCAAGGCGACAGTGCCATTGGGAGTTGAAACCTGTAATGTGAAAGGCTGAGGAAGTGATGATAACGCACTAAAGCTAGTCACGCGGACTACATAGTCCACACCAGGCAGACTTGTAAGCGCCGCTATTCTTGAGTTGAGGCCGCCGCCGCTATCATCATCCTGAGCAACAAAAGTACCCGTCTCAGCGAGATTCGCACCCCTGCTGCCTTTGGGTATCTGATAGACTTCCACGTAAGGGTCATAGGTGCTCGCATCTTTAAAAAGATCGATTGATATAGGCTCATTAACTAACTGTACTTCTAAGAGGTAATCTTTAGCGCGAGTTGTTGTACCAGTAGCATCAGACGAGTTGGGAGTAAAAATATTCTTGTCTGTTGCAGTTAGCCGATTTGTCAGTTGAATTGATGCCATTTAAGCTGTCCTCTTAACTTTTCTGACAGCAGGTGTTATAAAATCCCGCTCTCTACATTTATAAAATACTCAAGACCGATAAGTCACCTAACAGCTATTAGTAGTTTTATTAGGTATTTTTCTGAGAATTACTCAATTTGGCATATTATACAGAAAGTTTCCTTATAACTCGTAGTTATAAGGATGAGGCAGCTACTGGAAAAAAATTTGATCCATAGGTATTGGAAGGACCGAAAAGGATGCTAACAGAAAGACCCTTAGCTATTGATTATTCTCAACAAGATGCAACTTCAAAGTTTGTTCCGCGCCCGCTTATTCACTCCAGTCATGACGCGGGATGGAAAAATATTCATCTAGCACACTATCAACTGCCTGCAATGGAAATTCCTGAAATATGTGGTTTGCAACATATAATTTGTCTTCCATTTTGGAAGCAGCCAACAGAAATGGAATTAGCCTTTGATGGTAAGCGTCACCTAGTGCAGCATGACCAGGAGGAAACGGGTTGCATTGAAATACTTCCTGCTTACGCACCTATTAAGGCTAGGTGTAGTCAGGAATTTGATATCACTCACTGCTACCTTGAGCCTACATTTCTTAATCATGCCGCCTATGAGTCAGTAAACCCAGATCGAGTTGAAGTTAATCTCACGCTTAAAAAACCAGATCCGCTAGTTTGGCAAATTATCTTAGCACTGACAGCAGTATTGGAAAACCATCCAAATAATAGTTGCTTTTATGCGGATTCAATGGCGACGGCTCTAGCGGCTCATTGCTTAACATATTACTCAACCCGTAAGCATATTCTGATGGAATATGCTTACGGGTTGCCCAAATACAAACTGAAGCAAGCTATTGAATATATCAACGATCGTTTTAGTGAAAATGTATCGTTAGCAGAAATTTCAGCCGAATTAGGTATGAGTCAATACTATTTCTGTCGATTGTTTAAGCAATCAACGGGAATGACTCCTCATGCCTACTTAATTCAGCAACGAGTAGAGCGATCGAAGCAACTATTGAAGCAGACAGAATGGACAATAAACAATATTGCGATCGAGTGTGGCTTTGCCAATCCCAGTCATTTTGCAAAGTGCTTTCGCCGATACACAGGCATTTCACCTAAACAGTTTCGCATGATTTAGCAAGATTATGTTCAAATCGCAAAGAAGTGTTCGACTTGAGCTGGCAAAACAGATTAAAGTCGCTTTCAAGGTTGCATCAGGTGCATCTAACTTTTTCCGACTGACAAAGTAGCTGTATCGAGTTGACGGAGTGTTTACTTATTATGAATATACATGACATACCAAAATAAACTTTTACAAATACCAGCACAGAAGTTTCTAGAGGCTGAGGCTTGCTGGAATCTCGAACAGTTATATGCAGATTTGACAGCGGCCAAGCAAGACTACACTAGCAGTAGAAAGCAGCGACTCACTCCTTTAGAAAAAACGTACCTGCGAGGATTGCTTTGCAATTATAGCCCGCAGGAAATTGCCGCCGCACTCCATCGTAAATGCACGGGTATTAGAGTAGATTTATCGAGAGGGCTGTATCGCTACATAGAAGTTTTAACGCTGCAACAACCCCAAGACTGGAAAGAAATCCCAACTATGCTAGAAATATGTGGTTATAAACAAAATAGTAGCACAGAAACATTGCATTCTACATTGATAAATTCTGCCCAAACTCCCCAAACTCCCATCGAAAATAGAACTGAATGGGGGCTGGCGGTAGATCCCTCTATTTTCTACGGGCGTACAACAGAAATTGCTAACTTAAAGCAATGGATTTTACAGGAAAACTCTCGCTTAGTTGCTATATTGGGTATGGGTGGCATTGGCAAAACTGCTTTAGCATCTAAGCTAAGAAATATGATTAAAGACCAGTTTGAGTGCTTGATTTGGCTCAACCTCAGTCATGCACCTCTATTGGCAGATACTCTGGTAAATTTAATCGAATGTTTATCCGATCGACCGCTAAGCGATTTAGGTAAATTGCGGTTAGTTAGTCACTCTAAAAAAAAATTTTTTCTAGCTGCGATCGCTCTCTGAGAGCGATCGCAGCTAGAATTTTCTTTGGAGAACCTAATCGCTTCCACAAATGCAATAGAACCGACAATCATCGCTGATGGTATCCAGCGGCTGATTCAGTGTTTACAAAAGCGTCGATGCTTGATAATCTTAGATGAGTGGGAAGCTGTTTTCAGCACTGAGCAGTTAACAGGAAATTATCGCAAAGGTTATCAAGTATATGGGGAATTTCTGAAACAAGTAGGAAAATCGCAGCATCAAAGTTGCTTGCTGTTGACTAGCTGCGAAAAACCCAAAGAAATTGCGGCGTTAGAAGGTCAAAATCAATCTGTACGGTCATTTAAATTGGGTAGTTTGGGAGAAGCGGCAGCGGACATCCTTAAAAACAAGGGTGTGTCTGAAGAAGGTGAATACTCAGAACTGATAGAGGCATACAGCGGCAATCCTTTAGCGTTAAAAATAGTAACAACAACTATTAAGGATATGTTTGGCGGCAGCATTGCTAAATTTTTAAGAAATGGGCTGTTTCTGGGAGATTATAGCGATACGTTATCTCGGCAGTTTAATCGCTTATCAGCATTAGAAATCCAGCTATTACACTGCATGGCGAAAGAAGTCATGCCTGTTGGGTGTGAAAATTTGTACTCAAATATTCAGCAAGATCGGGATTCAGAATTGCTGAAGGCGCTGGAATCGCTTTTAAGGCGATCGCTAATTGAAACAGTCCAAGCAGAAAGTGAAACCCTGTTCGCCCTTCAACCTGCGGTAAAAAAATATCTGATGTCTATTGCAGATTGTAAGCTCTAGGCTATCTTGGAAAGGACGCTATTTTTCGGGACTGTCATGGCATCTCCTACCAATCCTAATTTACCGGATTCATCTATTGAAAGATCTCTTGATGCTGGGTTAGCAGCTTTGAAGGTAAAGGATTATTCAGGCGCGAGCGCCCACCCTACGTTTAATTATGTCCGACTACTTACTTAACGGCGTTCATCTAACCAAGCAAAACCTGCACCGATGGCTTCTGCAAGAATACTAACAAAACGATAGAGAGCAACTGCGCTAACAATTAATGCTGGAGAAAATCGGCGATCTAGAAGTGCGATCGCCGTAGCTTCAAAAACTCCCAATCCTCCCGGAGCTCCTGGTATCACTAAGCCTAAAACATAGGCAAAACTAAAAGCACTAAATAATTGAGGAATCTCGCTAAAATTTATCGAAGTCAAGGCAGTTAAAGTCATTAAGAAACCGCCCCCGCGCAAACCTAAAAAAATGATTTCCCCCAATAAAGGCAGGAAGGGATAGCGTTTAATTTGGGGTATAGAATTAGTAATTGGTAATTGGTAATTGGTAATTGGTAATTGTTCGGATTCATTAAAGCCGTTATCTAATTGATTTTTGTCCCGATCTGTATTACCGCTTTTCTGTATTTGATTTTTACTCCCTAAACCTTTCATTTTTCCCACATATTGAACTAAGGGATTTAAAATATTGGGATGGACGGTCATCAAAATTGCTACTAAACTAAATACCTGCAAAGCTCGATTTTCTGGCTGACTGCCGATGGAAGCAATTAGCAAAGCAGCAGCAGCCATCAACAGCGGTTCTAGCAAAACACTAAGAGTAGCAATTGCTGCCGGGACTCCGACTTCTCTTGCTGCTTGGATGCGACCCCAAAAATGCCAAATATTGCCGGGTAAATACTTCCCGATATTAGTTTTCAGGAAAACTCGGATACCCCAAACAGTATCAACAGATTGATTAAATTCTCGTAAAATCCATAGCCACACCCAACCCGCCCAGATATGAGAAAGTAAAGTAACGCTAAGCGCGATCGCGAGCATGACAACACCCGTCTCGTCAATGCGGATCGCCGCCACTTCTTGCCAGTGATCTTTAAAAGCCTTAGCGACAAATAGGAGAGTACCACCTAAAATGAAATAGCGCAGATATGGCTTGAGGCGCGAAATCACAGGCTTAATTAAGTTGCTAACTCGCTGAAAGTTTTGCTGTACCATTATTGATAGTGTTAAACATCAAGCTCGATCTATCAGCCTGGGGCATCGTCTATGGTTAGGGGCTAGGATGCTTAGGGCTAGGGAAAGAAGGGAAAGAAGGGAAAGAGAATAAAAGTAAGAGTTTCCTCAAACGCCCATCAGTCCAATGCGTAAAAGCTTAGCAACCGCCAACTTACTACAAAGTCACATCTAAAAATCTAAAATCGAATCACCAACTTACGAGAACATCCTTTATGGCAGGCCCCAGCGCTGACGGCAGTTCCTATCTTTTAGACGACAGCCCCAACAGTTTAACCTTAACTCCGGGCTTTTTGGCTCCTTACCCCAATGGACTATTTGCCCTGGGTGGCAATGATTTCATCGTCGGTTCAGGCGATGCTGAACAGATTAGTGGCGACTTTGGCAACGATCGCATTCTAGGCGGTGGTGGTGCAGATATCCTATTCGGAGGTTCCGGTGACGACTTCCTCAACGGTGGTCAAGGCAACGACTTCCTCAGCGGAGAAGCAGGCAGCAATACCCTCCAAGGAGGTCGAGGAGATGACTTATTGATCGGTGGCGACGATGACAACATACTTGTAGGCGACTTCGGCCTAGATACCCTCGTCGGTGGCATCGGCCTAGATATCTTCATCCTTCGTACCGATGCAGCAACACTAGACCCAGGTGCAGCCGATATTATCGGCGACTTTGACAGTTTATCTGATTTTATTGGATTAACTGACGGCATCACCGAGGACGATCTGACTCTACAACAAGTTTCCCTGACTCCCGGCAGTACGGACACCCTGATTCAAATTCGGCAGTCTGGTGCTATTTTGGGAATTGCTCTTAATACCTCCCCCGATGACTTCATCGGAGGTTTCTTCCCTGCTACCAATCTATTAGGGAATGAACTCAACCAAGCTCGCGACTTGGGCGTACTTAACGGCAATAAAACTGTTAGTGACTTCGTGAGCATCGATAAACCACAGGATATCTACCGCTTCACTATTCCTACTATTAGTGATTTCCAATTAGTTCTCAGCAATTTGAGCGCTGATGCCGATGTTGCCATTATTAAAGACATCAACGACGACAAATCTATTGATGTCACAGATATTATCGATTCCTCCGAACAAGCAGATACAGAACCAGAGCAAATTACTATTGATTCCCTTTCCGCAGGAACCTATTACGTTAAGGTTTATCAATACGAGGGCGACACTAATTTCAGCTTGAATTTGTCGGCGACACCCAGCAGGGGAAACCCAGAAGGCATCGGTACGCAGAATTTTGACACTCGCTTCGGGTTTGGTTTGGTAGATGCAGCGGCCGCCGTTGCTCGTGCTGCTAACGCTCCTACTTTCCCAGACGTTCCTGATTTGGGTGGAGATGAATGGGGACGGGATTTAGTCAAAGCTCCCGAAGTTTGGGCAACAGGAATTACTGGGGAAAATGTAATAGTCGCGGTTCTAGATAGCGGCGTTGACTACAATCACCCCGAATTGTCAGACAATATATGGACAAACTTAGGCGAGACTGGTGTCGATCGCAACGGAATTGACAAAGCTAATAATGGGATAGATGACGATTTCAACGGCTTTATTGACGATTTTCACGGGTGGGATTTTATCGATAACGATAATGACCCGATGGATGAAAACAGTCACGGCACTCACGTATCCGGCATCATTGCTGCTAAACAAGATGGCGTTGGTATTACTGGGGTTGCTCCCAATGCCAAGATTATGCCTCTAAGGATACTTAACGCCGAAGGATCGGGCAAAACTGAGAATGAACTTGCTGCAATTCAGTATGCGATCGCAAATGGAGCAACTGTGATTAATCTGAGTGTGGGCGGTACAACATTGGAAACCGACGAACTAGAACTGATTCGCTTTGCACAAGCTAGAGGTGTAGTGGTGGTTTCGGCTGCGGGCAATGACTCCGGCCCTCGCCCAGATTACCCAGCCCGCTTTGCTTCCGAGGTAGGAATTGCCACAGGTTCAGTAGACCGCAATCAGAACCTTTCTTACTTCTCCAACCTTGCGGGTACTACAGTCCTCAATTATGTGGTTGCGCCAGGAGGAGAAGGGGGAAATCGAACTCAGGATGACATTTATTCGACAGTACCGTTATCTTTCCCTGGTATTCCCTATCGTTACTACGCAGGTACTTCGATGGCAACACCGCACGTATCTGGGGTTGTAGCTTTGATGCGGCAAGCTAATCCGAATTTGACGGCAGCCGAGATTAACAGGATTTTGGTGGAAACAGCCAACAGTTCTGGGGTGAGTGTTTAAAATTGGCTACTTTCAGTATGCAGAAAGAGCAAGGTTCCAGCCAAAAAGTTAAACTAGAATAAGGTTTAAGGCTGTACTCAAAAGGCGATCGCAATTATGAAAGGTCTTAGGAAACAAGCGTGGATAGGTCATCAGGCTGCAAAAAGCGACAGGCACCAAGCTAATATTGGGCGGCACTTGTGGCGCATCCTGGCCAGTTGGGCGATTTCCTCCAGCGTCATGCTGGGAGGGCCAGCCTTTGCCGACACAGCGCCAAACAGCATGACCTACAGCCAACTGCTGCAAAAAATCGAGCAGGGGCAAGTCTCCAAAATAGAACTAGATCCCGCCCAACGGCTAGCCAAAGTCAGGTTAGAGGGGCAAAAACCAACCGATCCAATGCAAGTGGTGAGCTTATTTGAGTACAACGCAGAACTCTTAGAGCAAATCCGCGCCAAAAAAGTAGATTTTGAAGTCAAGCCCTCTAGCGACAACAGTGCAGCAATGGGGCTAGCAGTCAATCTCTTGGTAATTTTTCTCGTGTTGGGCGTGTTAATGGCAATTCTGCGGCGGTCAACTCAGGCCCAAGGAAATGCCATGAACTTTGGCAAATCGAAAGCTCGCTTTCAAATGGAAGCCAAAACTGGCGTACTCTTTGATGATGTAGCTGGCATTGAAGAAGCCAAAGAAGAATTGCAAGAAGTCGTCACTTTCTTGAAAAAACCAGAGCGTTTTACGGCGATCGGTGCAAAAATTCCCAAAGGAGTATTGCTCATCGGGCCTCCTGGTACTGGTAAAACTTTACTGGCAAAAGCGATCGCAGGGGAAGCAGGCGTTCCCTTCTTCAGCATCTCCGGTTCCGAATTTGTCGAGATGTTTGTCGGTGTTGGCGCTTCGCGGGTGCGTGACTTATTCAAAAAAGCTAAAGAACACGCTCCCTGTATCGTTTTCATCGATGAAATCGACGCAGTAGGCCGACAACGGGGCGCAGGAATTGGCGGCGGTAACGACGAGCGAGAACAGACTCTCAATCAGTTACTCACAGAAATGGACGGCTTTGAAGGTAACAACGGCGTGATTATCATTGCCGCTACCAACCGCCCTGACGTGCTCGATACTGCCTTGCTGCGGCCGGGACGTTTCGATCGCCAAGTAATGGTAGATTTGCCCAGTTTCAAAGGCAGATTGGGGATTTTGCAAGTTCACGCCCGCAACAAAAAACTTGACCCGGAAGTTTCCTTAGAAACGATCGCCCGCCGCACACCCGGATTTTCCGGCGCTGACTTGTCGAATTTGCTCAACGAAGCCGCAATTTTAACAGCCAGACGGCGCAAAGATTCGATCGCCAACCTCGAAATTAACGACGCGATCGATCGGATCACCATCGGCCTCAAACTCAACCCACTTTTAGACAGTAAGAAAAAGTGGATGACAGCCTATCACGAAGTCGGACACGCCCTCGTCGCCACCTTGCTGCCAAATTCTGACCCCGTAGAAAAAGTAACTATCATCCCTCGTTCCGGCGGAGTTGAAGGCTTTACCAGCTTTACCCTCGACGACGAAATGGTAGACAGCGAAGGCCTGCGAAGCCGCGCTCTGCTGTTAAACCGGATTACAGTAGCCTTGGGCGGACGCGCTGCGGAGGCCGAAATCTATGGGCCAGACGAGATCGATACTGGTGCAGGCAGCGATATCAGGCACGTCACCGCCCTGGCTAGAGACATGGTAACGCTCTACGGGATGTCGGATTTAGGCCCTGTAGCTCTAGAAAGTCCTAATAACGAGGTATTTCTGGGTCGAGATTGGATGGCGCGATCGGAGTATTCCGAAGAGATGGCCGCTAAGATTGACAGGCAAGTACGGGCGATCGCGCTTCACTGCTACGAAGAATCCCGCCGCCTAATCCGCGAAAACCGAGCTTTAATCGACCGCTTAGTGGAGATTCTTCTAGATATGGAAACCATCGAAGGAGACGAGTTTAGGCAAATCGTAGCTCAATACACCGAATTGCCTAAAAAACAATTAGCACCTAGTCGTTAGGGTTAACTGTTATAGCT
>NZ_CACA01000042.1:0-837 GCF_000180455.1 Kamptonema sp. PCC 6506 | reverse complement strand
TCCCAACTGCACCATTAAAACTAAGATTTGATGCACCAGCATTAGCGGTTAAATCGCTATTCCCATCTAAGGTAGAATTGAAGGTAATACCGTTACCAGTTAAAGTGGGATTATTGGCAAGTGTGACGGCATCGTTATAAGTCTGTGCGCCAGTAGTTGTGACGTTGCTATTAAGTTGAGTTGTGCCGCCTGCATTGGTTGTTAAAGTAGCAGAATTAACACTATTAAATGTAGTAACTCCTGTAGTGTTAGCGATGATATTTCCTAATGCAGTGTTACTGCCTATTGCACCATTAAAACTGAGGTTTGATGCACCAGCAATAGCGGTGATATCGCTATTGCCATCTAAGGTGGAATTGAAGGTAATGCCGTTACCAGTTAAGATGGGGTTATTGGCAATTGAAACTGCATCGTTATAAGTCTGTGCGCCAGTAGTTGTGACGTTGCTATTGAGTTGAGTTGTACCGTCTGCATTGGTGGTTAAAGTAGCAGCATTGATGCTATTAAAGGTAGTTGTAGCTGTACTATTGGCAGTGATATTTTGTAATGCAGTGTTATTGCCTATTGCACCATTAAAACTGAGATTTGATGCGCCAGTATTAGCGGTTAGATCGCTATTGCCATCTAAGGTAGAATTGAAGGTAATACCGTTACCAGTTAAGATGGGGTTATTGGCAATTGTAACGGCATCGTTATAGGTTTGACTGCCAGTAGTTGTGACATTAGCATTAAGTTGAGTTGTACCTCCGGTATTAGTGGTGACACTGGCAGAATTTACGGCATTAAATGTAGTGGTTGCTGTGCTGTTGGCTATGATATTTTGTAATGGCGTAATAC
>NZ_CACA01000043.1:0-17679 GCF_000180455.1 Kamptonema sp. PCC 6506 | reverse complement strand
TTTGATGCACCAGCAATAGCGGTGATATCGCTATTGCCATCTAAGGTAGAATTGAAGGTAATGCCGTTACCAGTTAAGATGGGGTTATTGGCAATAATAACAGCATCGTTATAGGTTTGTGCTCCCGTAGTCGTGACATTACCATTGAGTTGAGTTGTACCTCCGGTATTAGTGGTGACACTGGCAGAATTTACAGCATTAAAAGTAGTTATACCTGTACTATTGGCAGTGATGTTTCCTAATGGGGTACTACTGCCTACTGCACCACCGAAGGTGATGTTTCCCGTGCCAGCATTAGCGGTGAGGTTATTATTGCCATCTATGGGGCCGTTCAATAAAATATTGGCATTGGTATTGAGGGTGACATTATTAGTAACTAAAGTATTGCCATTAATGGTGATATTTTGATTCAACGTGCTGATGTCAGCATTTAGATTAGTTGTATTGGAAGAGAGTGTAATTGCAGCGTTATTATTTCCCGTAATGGGACTGTTGAGAGTAATTGTACCGGGTGAAGTTTGCAGGGTGGTAGGAGGATTTAAGGTGATAGGATCGTTAACTGAAATGTCACCACCATTATTAGTTTGAATGGTGACAGAAGCTAAGCTGGGTTGCAATAATCCTATTTGTGTCGGTGTTAAATTTAAGCGACTACCGGTAACGGGAGTGCTCCCGATGTCAATAGGTAAACCTGCGGTGAATGGTTGTATTGTTAAATTGCCTGTTCCAGATACATTATTTGTCCAAGTAATGGTGTCACCTGTGAGGATAACATTGTTGGTGATTGTCGTTGGGCCAGTTAAAAAGATGCCGTCGGTTCCAGTTGTTGTAATATTTCCTGAAAATTGGGTATTGCCATTTGAATTTAAGCTAACAAGGTTTACAGACTGATTAAAGTTGACATTTCCTGTGGCATTGATGCTGAGTCCTCCAAGAGGGATAATGCTGCCGATCGCGCCTCCAAATGTGACGTTACCTGCACCTGCATTTACTGCTAAAAATTCAACATTTGCTGTAGTGGCATCAAGGGTACTATTAAAGGTAATATTGCCGCCGCTAGCAGTTCCCGATGTTGTTAAATTAGTAGTGGGTTGAGTGAGGATAGCGGGAGATTGGAAGGTAATATTTCCACCGCTACCAGTGGCGGATGAACTCCCAACATCCGAGCTAAGAATAGTATTTGCTGTGCCGGAGTTAAAGGTGATATTACCTCCTGTGCCTGCACCTAGTGAACTAGAACCTATATAACCAGTATTAATGTTTCCAGCAGTAGTAGAAACCGCGATCGCGCCTCCATTTCCTAAAGAAGAACCAGCATCAAGAAATCCAGCAACGGTGTCGATCGTGCCTGTTCCTCCAGTTACAGAGAGGGTAATATTTCCTGCATTTCCTGCACCTGATGAACGAGTATCTAGAGAGCTAGTAGTAATGTTACCACCAGCAGTTGAAATGGCGATCGCGCCGCCATTTCCTAATGTAGAATTAGCGAGTATATCACCAGTAGCATCAATAGAACCCGTTCCTCCCGTAACAGAAATAGTTACATTTCCTGCGGTTCCTGTATCTGTTGCGAAAGATTGCATATAGCCAGTGGTAATGTTACCACCAGTAGTAGAAAGCGCGATCGCGCCTCCATTTGCTGAATTAGAATTGGATTGCAGAACTCCAGCATTGGTATCGATATAACCATTTCCTCCGCTAACAGAGACGGTTATGTTTCCTCCCGTACCTGCACCTAATGGAGAGGAAGCCAAAAGATTAGTAGTAATAATGTTTCCACCAGTAGTGGAAAGCGCGATCGCGCCTCCATTTGCTGAAATGGAAGTGGAATCCAGATTATTAGTAGTGTTAATAAAACCTGTTCCTCCAGTTACAGAAAGAGTGATATTTCCTCCCGTACCTGTACCTCCTGAATAAGAACCCAGAAAGTCAGTGGTAATGTTTCCGCCAGCAGTCGAGAGTGCGATCGCGCCCCCATCTCCGAAAGTGGAATTGGCAAAAAGGTTTCCAGCAGTAGTATCGATCGCACCTGTTCCTCCAGTTACAGAGAGGGTGATATTACCTCCCGCAGCTACACCTGTTGAGAAGGAAGAGAGATTACCTGTAGTAATATCACCACCACCAGTAGTTGAAATCGCGATCGCACCCCCACCTCCCGTGAAATTTGTATTAATATTTCCTGTACTTGTATTAATATTTCCAATAGAACTTGTTAGCGTTACCGAACCACCACCAGTTGTACTAATTAAACTACCAGAATCCAAACTGATAGCATCTGCTGGCAAAACACTAACACTGCCGCTGAGATTGATATTACCTTGTGCCGAACTCACAGTAGAGGCATTTGAAATAGCAATTCCTATGCCTAGAGTAAAATCACCCGCACCATTAAGGGTGATATTTCCTTGTGCAGAATCTAAGTTAGAGTTAGAAATCTCAATTCCATAACCCAACTCCCCGCGCCCAGTTAGATTAATATTCCTATTTCCTACAGTAATTGCACTGTTATTAATCCTTATTCCACTTGTCCACGCAGGAGTTCCATTGCCAATACCTAAAAAATTGCCGCCGTTAGTATTAATCGTTGCGCCATTGATATTGAGAGAACCATCAGTTGAGTTGTCGGCATCAGCGATGAGGCTAACACTTCCTCCATTAGTAGTAATATTATTATTGACAAATATCTCATTATTTGCCTGGGCAGTCAGTCCTACTCCCGGAGTTATGATGCCAACAGGAGCATTGAAAGTAATATTACCAGTTGCTTGTAACGTAACATTAGTAGCAGCAAAATTAATTAGAGCAACATCAATTGTATTAGGTGCATTATCTGGGTCAGCAAATTGATCGACTTGAGTGAGAGCGTTAAATGAACCTGGTACAGTTATAATTGTGATATCAGTGGGATCTAGTAATAATAATCCGGCAGTGCCATTGGGAGCTAAAGTATTAACATTGCCTTGAAAATCTAAGAAATTATAACCCGATACTTCGACAAATCCACCATTGCCAGAAAAACTACCCCCACGAGCGCTAATTTTGCCATAAAAACGAGTAATATCATCGGCCCAAACAATTACCCTACCGCCATTGCCATTACTTACTCCATCTACATTAATTGTCGAATTATTACTTATAAAGGTGCGGCTAGCATTAGGTACGAGTCCCTTACCTTGATAGTCTCCACCAATTAATACAGTGCCACCACCATAAATACCAGAAGCGTTAATATTTCCACCTATTACACCTACTCTATCTCCGAAAATATTGACGGTTCCCCCTATGATTCCAGAGGTGTTAATATTCCCAGATGCAATCGCCGTTCCTGCTTCTCCGGGGATAATACTATTATTACCTGTTAATACTACTTGACCTAGACTATTTACCGTTAAACCCGCTGCACTTTCTAAGCCTTTACCTGTTAATAACTGTGGTAAAGATAGGACTGGTTCTGTCCAAGTATTCGGCAGTAATCCGGCATGATTGAGCGGCTGAACTTCTAAACTTAGCAAGTGTCCGACTTGGCTAATTCTGACTAAGTTTTGACCGGAAACAGCATTGATTAAAATATTGCCACTGGGAGCCGTAATTTGTCCAGTATTGACAATATTACCACCGATTAAAGTTAAATTAGAGCCTGTAGTTACAGCTAAATTCCCAGCATTGATGATTGTTCCTGGTTGTAAAGTATTAAAGGCAAAAGTGTTAGGGGTTCCGACTAAATTTGCCCAGTTATTATTGCCAATAGCATTAAACCAGTTGTTATTCCCAAAGCCAATACCTGTGGCAGTGGTAGCAGTGAAAGATGCGGGGATATTAAGACTGGCATTCGGCCCAAAAACAATCCCGGCAGGATTCATTAAGAACAGGTTAGAATTGCCGCCTGTGACTTGAATTAAGCCGTTAATAATGGAAGCGTCGCCGCCTGTAACTCTGCCTAAAATATTGCGGATATTAGGATTAGTTAAAAAGTTGGCAATTTGACCTTCTGAGAGTCCAAATTGAGTAAAACTATGGAAGAGATTGGCTTTGTCGCCGCTGAGGGAACCCCCTTGAATGTCGATGCGATTTCCTTCGGGAGTAACGATAGTACCCGTACCATCGGGTGCGGGTGTAATAACTTGAGTTTGGGATTTTGCGGGGAAGGTAAATGTACTTAGAAGGCTTAATGTTACCAATAACCTCAGTAAAGTAACTCTATCAGCTTTCATGGTTTAAATCCTGATTGATATGAGATGAAAGGCGAACGCTACAATTTAAAAAATTAGTTGACGAGTTTGGTTTTTATAGCAGGAGGCAGGTGGCAGGTGGAAAATGCAATAAGAGGAAGGGTTCGGGGGATTCATAATTTCCTAACCCTTGTGGCAGTTGCTATATATCAATACTCATCATCATATGTCTAGCATAGATAGGACTTATGCAGGAAAACTCTAATATTTTTGGGTAAGCACAAAAAGCTAAAGACAGGAAGAAAGAAGGGGATGTTCCTTCTACCAAGGATTTCCTATGAGAGTGAAACCACTCCAGTAATAAGGATGAATAAAATCTCTTTTATCTTGCTGAGTTAAAGCAGGCGGTAAAGAATATGTACCCGTAGCTGTGAATAACTTCCCATTTTCTACCCGCACGTTACCTTTAAGCATAGCGATCTGAGCAAATCTCAGAGCATCTGCCTTAATTGCGGCTTTTCCTAACTCATGATAAAATTCTGTCATTAATCCTAATGTACCGCGATCGTCAACGTACCAGAGACTAGCTAAAGCAGATTTCGTCCCCGATTGTACTGCTAAACCAGCAAAACCTAATTCAGCTTCGCGATCGCCTAAAGCAGTTTTGCAAGCACTCAACACCAATAAATCTACAGAGGGGTTATCCCAGTTCAAATTTCTGACGCGATTGAGGGGTAATTTGGAGTCCCAAAGCTGAATATAAGAATTACCCGGTTTTCCAGGGAGAAATTCAGCGTGGGTGGCGAGGTGAATAATGCGATAATCTTGGCGCGATCGCTGCCAAGTCAGATTTTCCAGAGTAAAGGTAGAATTGAGAAAAGATTTACCCTGCCATTCCGATGCGATCGCAGACAATTCTACCGGTACCGCAGGTAAAGGACTTTTATCAGTAAATTCGGACGCTCCCATTGCCAACACGGAAGCGTTACTGACAGAGGCGTAACGGGTATTAGTTAAACTAAAACTGGGAATTAAACTGAAACTATATTTTTCAATCAGGAATTGATTCCCATCATGCAAAGCGGCAATTGGGATACTCCGCAAACCTGGATCTAAAGACAGCAGCAGCGTATCAATCTCTAACTTTTTCAAGTCTCCCTCTAGAGGTGATATCATCCATTGGTAAAGCTGCTGTGCTGAAACCAAATAACTATTAGTATTGCGTTGGCGGGAATTCGTGACCTCATTACGAAACTCATTCACTACTGGGAAAAGAACTTCTCTTTTAGCTGCTGGGACACTGTGGCGAATCGGTCGTCCTAAAGAGGGAACTAAAATTAATTCTAATCGATCGAGGCGCGATACTACATAAATAATCGCCGATCGCTTGCCAGTTTTCTCCTCGATCTTCCTTAAAGTTTCTTGGATGCCGGCAACTGAAATAGTTTGATCCGGGAGCTTCCCACTCACGCCAAGATATTGCTCAAATTCATTATTCCTAATTTGTTCAATTTGCCACACTGTATCATTGATATCTTCTCCCTCAAAAATTTCATCGATCGGGGAATTGTAGCCGAGAATCAGATTAGAACTGGTGTTAGATGAACTTTGCTCTTTGGGGTTTGTAGAAGGATTTTGGGCGATCGCTAATGGGGAGGGTCGATCGGAAGCGGCCCACCCATCCAAAATCTTCGGCTTGATTGTCAAATTTTGCCGTTTGGGAGCAAAATCAGGATCTGGTAAAGAATTTTCGGAACTCGCCACTGCGGAGAGTTGGCGACTAGCGGGCCAACGATCGGAAATGCTGCGATCGATCCTCAAAATTTCCTCTGTGGGAGCAAAACCAGGATCGTGTACCACTGGAATTCCTTCTCTATAGAAGGTTTCGGAGGGATTTGGGGAGGTTTCAGTGCGAGGTACTGCGACAGAGGTAATACCTGTGGCAGGCTGCGCTAACGTGCCTGTTGGTGTTAGCGTGCGATCGAGTATTCCTGTAAATTCTGGTACAGGCGGATTGGAGAAATCTGGTAAAGGTGTTAGCAAAGGTGCAAATGCTACTGATATTTGCGAGGCTTGAGGTGTAGTAGTTGGTACTAATATTGTCAGATTTGATGAACTTGGCAGTGGTGTAGCTACTGGTGTAGTAGGGGGCACTAATATTGTCAAATTTGATGAACTTGGCAGTGGTGTAGCTACTGGTGTAGTAGGTGGCACTAATATTGTCAAATTTGATGAACTTGGCAGTGGTGTAGCTACTGGTGTATCCGTTGGCACGGTTGTTACAGGTGATGGCGCGATCGCTACTGTTGGTATCTGTCCATCTAGTGCGGGTACTGGTGTGGGTGATGGTGTTACTAATGGTGCGGGTGATGGTGTTACTAATGGTACGGCATCATCAGTTTGTATCGCAATATTTCCTACACTAAAAGAACCCGGAAAAGAGCGCCCTAATTCAATGGTAGACTGTCCGCTAGTAATTACCCCAGCAGTGCCATTAATCGCAGCATTACCCACCTCAAACAGTTGAAATGGCGGCCCTCCATCTCCCCCTACATGGCGAATTGTAATATTACCGCCACCGCTACCACCTGCTGTGGAAATACTAGCATTACCAGCAGATAAAAATGGACTTGAAAAAGAGTTAGTTGCTCGGAAAAATCCCCCCGTTGATTCAACAAAGACATTACCACCAATACCGTTGATTCCGCCTTCAGCGTTAATAAATTCAACTTGAATATCGCCAATCGGATCTAGGAAAACGTTACCGCCATTTCCCACACTACCACTAGAATTAATCTGTCCTGCTGCGATCGAATTGCGAGCTATAACAGTAATATTACCGCCACTAAATCCTGATGTATTTAGATTACCCGTTGTTACTACCCCCGCAGGACTACTAACCGAGATATTTCCTCCATTTCCAGTAGTTAAGGAAGCATTCAGATTTTGTGTTGTCACATTCCCGCTACTGCTATTAAGCTGAATTAGTCCCCCATTTGAGGTAATGTTGCTCACAGTTAAGTTATTACCTGTGGCAATATCAACGCTATTAGCAGTGACATTTCCCAGTAAATTAACAGTCCCCGTACTCCTTGACTGCAAGCGTTGAGAATTAATCGTCGAACGTGCTTCTAAATTGCCAGCACTTTGAATAATAAGATTACCTAACTGTCCATTTGTCGCCGCACCGACAGCCGAATTGAAACGAATATTACCGCTACCTGCTGTTAAATTCAAGCCATAACCGTTTAAGGCTTGACTGTCTACAGTGCCGCCGAAAGTGATATTTCCTGTCGTACCTGTAGTTAAGCTTACATCTCTTGTGAGAATGAGTGCGCTGTTAAAGGTGATATCGCCGTTAGCGGTGGCGATATTGCCGGACAAGTTAGTATTAAAAGCGTTGATATCGAGGCGAGATATAGGTGTTTGATTACCGATATTTCCTTGTAGTAGGATGTTGCCAGTACCAGCATCTAAGTTTAACTGCTGATTGCCATCAATCGCACCCGCGATGCTAATATTTCCGCCTGTGCTCCTGAGTGCGATATTGCTGCCAAGATTGGTATTACCTGCGATCGCGATATTATTATTAGTTGTGAAAATATCAGAGTTGAGGTTAATTGTCGTACCGCTAAGAGCAATGGAACTGTTATCGTTACCAGTAAGAATACCATTAACTGCGATTGCGCCTAAACCGGATTGAATTGTAACTGGATCTAAGAAGGTTAGATTATTAGCAATAGTAACATTGCCACTGCTATCTGTACGCCCAATTGTAATCGAGCTAAACCAATTTTGTAAAGCATTAATTTCTGCTGTTGTCAAGTCTAAGGCACTGGTATTATTACTACCACCAATCTCAATATTTTGTCCGGGTGTGGCGGGTTGAATTACTAAGGTATTTGTACCGGATACTGGCCCAGTAAAGTCAATTTCACCTGCTGTCAAAGTCAGAGGGTTATTACCTGCTGCTAAGTTAGAACTAAAGGCAATTGTCGCAATTCCCGGCGTGAAAGTTACGGGAGCATTTAAGGTGACAGGGCCGCCAAATCTGATATCATCATTTGTAGTCGTTATGTTACCAGCTACATTCACCGCACCCAGGCCATTTTGAGTGAAAGCACCATCTAAATTTAGGTTGCTAGCAATATTGAGATTGCCTGTATTAGTAATAGTTGCAATACCATTGTTGGTAGTAGTGACATTACCATTTAGATTGATA
Source organism: Kamptonema sp. PCC 6506 (assembly GCF_000180455.1). Lineage (NCBI taxonomy): Bacteria > Bacillati > Cyanobacteriota > Cyanophyceae > Oscillatoriales > Microcoleaceae > Kamptonema > Kamptonema sp. PCC 6506. The sequence continues at coordinate 9,288 of NZ_CACA01000043.1, read as the reverse complement.
TTGCCGACAGCAGTAAGTCCGAGATTTCCTGCAACTTGCAGGTTAGAATTAAGAGCGATATTTTGTGCGTTTACCTGCAAACCAGTTAAGGGATTAACTGCACCGACAGCATTATTAAATGTTATATTTCCCGTACCAGTATTTAAGGCAACCGCTTGATTACCGTTGACAGTACCATTGAAAGTAACGGCGCTATTTTGTGAAGTGATATTGCCAGTACCTTTGGTAAAAGTGACATTGCCAAAACTAGCACCATTTGCCGCAGAGAAAGTAATGCCACCTAACTCGATATCAGCACTAAGGTTTGTGGGAGTGTCGCCATATCCTAAAGTTACATTGTTAGCAAAATTGACGGTTCCCGTTCCAGTTATGCCGGAATTCGTGTTTAATGTACTATTAAAATTAGTTGTTCCCGTTGAGGTGATGGTAATCGCAGCACCAATACCATCGCCAATAGGGTTGGTGTTACCTACAGCTAGATCGAAAGTTGTAGTCCCACTGCCAGAATTGACGGTTAAATCTCTGGAACCGTTAACGATATTGTTGAAATTAATATTACCGCCGCTGCTACTGAGGGTGACATCATTGCCTAGTAAGATGCTACTATTAAAGGTGATGGGATTGCTAGCAGTAGTGATGTTGGCATTTAGGTTTGTAGTATCGCTGTTAAAGGTAATTGCACCATTATCATTGCCAGTAATAGCATTATTAACTACGATCGTACCTATTGAGTTTTGTAGAGTGACTGGATCGTTAAAAGTGATGGGGTTAACTACAGAAGTTACACCGCTGCCATTGGTCTGAATTGTAATTGAGCTGAAGCCATTTTGTAAGGCATTAATGTCTGCTGTCGTCAAGTCTAAGGTGGTGGAGTTGGTATCTGAAATACTACCGAGAGAAATATTACCGTTGGGAATTCCTGAGAGGATTGCTAATGTATTGCTACCTGTTACTATTCCTGTAAAATCCACTTCGCCAGCGGTTAAAGAAAGGGCGTTATTGCCTGCTGTTAAAGTGGAATTAAATGCGACTGTCGCGTTGCCTGCATTCAAGGCAACATTTGCTGTTAAATCAACAGGTGCATTAAAACTAATGTTATCGTTAGTAGTAGTTAAATTACCAGAAATTGTGACTGCACCTGCACCAGTTTGACTAAAAAAGCCGTCGAGGTGTAAATTATCTAAGGCGAGAGTTAAAGGTGCTGAGTTGTTAAGTGTAAGTCCGCCGTTGTTACTGGTTGTTATATTGCCAAAATTGAAGTTAGCGCTTGTTAAGTTAATACCATTCGTACCAGTTGTATCTAAATTTCCGACAGTTGTAGTGTTGCTAGCTGTGGTTTGAATACTAGCGGCGGCAATGGCTCCCGTTTGGATGTTGGTGGCGTTATTTACTGTAAAATCTCCCAAGCGGGTATTGCTGCCAATTACACCGTTAACAGTAATATTGCCTGTACCCGCTTCTAAGGTAAGATTGCCATTGCCGTCAATATTATTGCTGAATAAGATGTCACCACCAGCTAAGGGGCCTGTGCTGACAATTGGGTTGTTACTAACTAAGACATTACCGTTAATAGTAATATCCGTGTCGGCAGTAATGATGTTATTATTTAGGTTGGTTGTAGGTGCGTCAAGTGTAACGGTTGCATCCCCTGTTCCCGTAATGGATTGATTGACAACAATATTACCTGTTTGAGTCTCGAAATTTACGGGATCTTGAAAGGTTAAGGCTAAGTTATCTACAGTTATATTACCTGTGCCATCTGGCCTACCGATGACGATGGAACTGAAACCATCTTGCAGTGCAGTTACGAAAGAGTTTCCTAATTCTACGTCACTGGAAATAGGTGAAATGCCTGTGCCAAACCAGATATTTCCACTTGCCGTGTATGGCTGAATTGATAATGTGCCGTTGCTTTGAACTGGACTGCCTGCAAAGTCAATTTCGTCGCCAATAATGGTAATATTTCCTGTATTGGGTAAGCCATTGGCATTGACGGTATCTACAGAACTTTGCAGAGCAGAAGTAAGGGTGATATCTCCAGCATTAGCGATAGTAGAACTAGAGTTAAGGATGCCAGCGTTAGTAATTACCGTTCCAGCTATTCCTGTGCTGGTAAGGGTAATGTTGCCCCCATCTCCCGCCGTTGAACTGGTGTTGAGATTGCCAGTATTAATGTTATTGTTAGCACTAAAGGTAATTGGGCCGCCACTTCCTATATTGGAACTTGTATCGATTGTTCCTGATGTAGTATTAATATTGCCATTATTGCTAGTTAGTGTAATTGGCAGTCCGGGATTAGTAATATTGCCCGTCGTAATATCGCCTGTAGTTGTAATTGCGATCGCACTCGGACTGGTAGTATCGAGAGAATTAGATATTGTCAGCGAAGCTAACGGTACATTCGCCCCAATTTGCCCGCCTAGATTAATAATACCCGTTCCCGTATTCAGGGTTAAGTTACCATTGCCGTCAACAGTTCCACCAAAATCAATATCGCCAGCGCCTATTAATCCAGTGGTAAGAGTGGAATTGCCAATGAGAGAAACATTGCCGCCAAAAGAGATGTCCTGCTCATTGGTAGTAATATTACCATTTAGGTTGATAATTGGCGCAGATAAATTAATAGAAGCATTGTCCGCCCCTGTGAACGGAGTTGTAACATTATTAACATTAATTACTCCGGTTGTTTGTAGCGTCACCGGATCTTGAAAATTAGCGTTGCCTGAGACTATAATGTTACCAGTTTGATTGGAACCGCCAATAGTAATGCTAGAGAATCCGTTTGTAAATTGGGCAATACCTTGTTTTAATCCTAAACTTGGATTGCCACCGGCAATCGTAGTGTCCAAACCTACAAGATCGATATTCAGACTGGGAGTAAGAGGTCGCACTGTCAGATTGCCAGCACCGCTAACATAATTGTTAGGATAGATATCAATTTCATCGGCTATGAGAGTGACATTACCGCTGCCTGCGGTAACATTGCCACTACCAAAAAGGCTAATCCCCAAACCACTAGCAGTACCAGTCCCCGATCCTTGTAGGGTGATATCGCCAGTTCCAGTTGATTGGATGGTGCTGTTATTGTTTGAATAAATACCGTAGTTGCTACTGCCACTTCCGGCACCATTACCGATAAAAGTAATATTTCCATCTTGCGATCGCACCTCAGAATTGTTAAAAACATAAATCCCAGCATTAGCGCCCGTCCCTGTAGCGCCATTACCCGTTAATGCCACCGTTCCTACGCCTGTGGTTTCGATTGTAGTCCCATCTAGATAGATGCCTTCGTTGATGAGTCCAGTGCCTCCGCCGTTACCAGTCAAGCTGACATTACCCCCCGCCGAGCTCACTCTCAGACCGGTAATATGTATCCCTTTATTTTGATCTGTGCCATTACCACCCGTACCGCTGAGGGTGACATTTCCTGTTGCTGTCGATTCTACAACGCTGTTGAAGCTGATATTAATGCCGTCGTTGCCAATGCCTTGGTTGCCGCCAATTCCAGTAATATTTAGATTGCCATTCTGCGATCGCACTGTACTGGCATCAATAGATATCCCTGGATTATTGCTCGTTCCAGTCGCCCCCGTCCCGTTCAGAGTAACATTCCCGTTCCCTGGGGTTGATTGCACGGTACTGGTATTAGTGATGACAATGCCCGTATTGTTGGTTCCACTCCCAGCACCATCACCCGTCAAGCTAACATTTCCCCCTGCGGATTGCACAATACTGGAGTCAATCTCTATCCCTGGATTAGTAAATGTCCCGTTTCCGCCCGTACCATTAAAAGTAATATTGCCCGTACCGGTGGATTCGATACTGCTGTTGCCTTCCACGTAAATGCCGCGATTACTATTTCCAGTACCGTTGCTTGTCCCCGTTAAATTGGCAGTTCCACTCGCTACAGTCACTCTGGAACCAAAACCATTAATGTAGATCCCGTAATTATTATTTGTTCCATCCCCACCGGTGCCGTTTAGGGTAATATTTCCAGTCCCGATAGCTTCGATTATGCCGCCGCCTTGAATTGTGATGCCGTTGTTGTTATTGTTAGCCGCATTACCTCCTACTCCAATTAGGGAAATATTTCCATTCTGTACGCTTACTCTGGAGTTGGTATCAACCACTATTCCACGATATAAAGAAAACGTTGGCCCTAAAGCGCCTCCGGTTATGCTTTTGCCATCAAGAGTAATATTACCTGTACCTGTCGTTTGCACTAGGCTATTATTAGCAATCAAAATACTGCTGGTGGGATCGTTAAATCCTCCGTTACCAGTGAGTTGAATATTGCCACCGGCGGCGTTAATTGTACTATTATTAATTCCAATCCCAGAATTGGCAAACGCGGAACCGTTGCCGATAAAATTGCCGCCTCCAGTATTAATCAGTGCATTCGTAAAAATGAGATTGGCAATGACAGTGCTGCCAGCAGCAGCGTTGAGGATGACGTTGCCTCCACTCGTGTTGATATTGGCGTTGACAGAGATGCCGTTGGTTGTAACGGCAGTGAAATTTCCGCCTCCGGTATTAATCGCGAAACTGCCGATGGCGATGGTGCCGATTGAGCTATTGTCGTAATCAGCGCGAAGATTGATATCACCTCCAATTGTCGTGAGGTTTTGAGAAATAGTAATGTTGTTGTTGGCATTCAGCGCGATCGCGCCTATCCCTGAATTGGCTATCGGCTGATTTATAGTAATGTCATTATCCGCTTGCAGTGTCAGGGAATTAGCGCTGTTCCAAGAGATGGGAGCACTTACTGTAATATCGCCTGGATTACCAAAGATAGATGCAGTGGAGATCGTGACGTTGCTTGAACCCAGTTGTGTTTGCAGCGTACCGTTGTTGATATTAGATGCAGCGGCAGAGGGTGCAAATGTACCTCCTAATGTACCGCCTGCATCCGCACCTGCGCTAATAGTAATGTCTGTGGGATCTAGCAGCAGCGTTCCTACAGTGCCAAAGGGCGATCGCAAGTCCGCAAAACCTTGATAATCTAAATAATTCTTACCACTAACTTCTGCAAAACCGCCGTTACCATAATTAATACCACCGCGTGCAGAAATATTACCAAAAAAGCGAGTAGTTTCATCAGCCCAAACTATTACTCGTCCGCCATTACCATTGAATAAAGCATCGGCATTAATAATAGAATTGTTGCTTATATATGTTCTCAAAGCATTGGGTACAGTGCCTAAACCGCGATAGTCGCCGCCAATTAAAACAGTACCGCCGCCATTATTACCCGCAGCATTAATATTTGCGCCAAAAATTCCTACTCGCTGTCCTAATATATTTACTGTTCCGCCAGTTTCGCCGGCTACATTAATATTCCCAGAAGCAATTGCATCTCCTGTTACTGCTGCAAAAGTTTCCCCAGTTAAGACAATTTGACCAAATTCATTAACGGTTAAATTTGTGGCGTTTATCTTACCTTGTCCTGTCAATAATTGGGGTAAAGATAAAACTGGCTGCGTCCAACTCTGGGGAAGTATTCCCGCATTAGCCACTGGCTGAATATCTAAACTCAATAAATGCCCTGCTTGACTAACTCTAACTATATTTTCACCAGGGACAGCAGCGATCGTAATATTACCAATGGGGGCTTGTAATGTACCTGTATTAACGACAGTGCCACCAATTAATGTTAAATTTTGACCGGGTGTCACTGCCAAATTTCCGGTATTGACAATCGAGCCAGGTTGTGAATTAGTGAAGGCGAAACTATTAGGAACTCCCACCAAAGTTTGCCAATTATTATTACCAATCGCCCCAAACCAGTTATTATTCCCAAATCCGATACCTGTAGCGGTGGTAGCGGTGAAAGATGCGGGGATATTAAGACTAGCATTTGGCCCAAAGACAATCCCAGCGGGATTCATTAAGAACAGATTAGAATTGCCGCCAGTTACTTGAATTAAGCCGTTAATAATGGAAGCGTCGCCGCCTGTAACTCTGCCTAAAATATTGCGAATATTAGGATTAGTTAAAAAGTTGGCAATTTGACCCTCTGAGAGTCCAAATTGAGTAAAACTATGGAAGAGATTAGCTTTGTCGCCGCTGAGGGAACCCCCTTGGATGTCGAAGCGGTTGCCTTGGGGGGTGACAACAGTACCCGTACCATCGGGTGCGGGTGTAATAACTTGAGTTTGAGCTTTGGTGGGGTAAGTAAATGCACTTAGAAGGCTAAATGTTACCAATAACCTCAGTAAAGTAACTCTATCAGCTTTCATGGTTTAAATCCTGATTGACTTGAGATTACGATCGCGATCGCAGCCTTGATGTTCCCCAATTTTACGAGTGAAGTCTTTGGGGGAAAAATATTTCGTTACTAGCCATCAATTATCTGCCCGAATGCTTCGCCCCTACTTCAAACTTTTGGATGTAAAGCCGAAAAGATGGATAATATGTTTGATAAGATACCTCAGAAATCGGCTTCTTGTCCAGTAGTTTGTAATGCTGCCCTCTGGGTGATGATACCTAAGTAATACGTAAGTATATAACTGTTAATTTTGTATCACTCCTACTTAAGTATTTTCTAATCAATGACATATTCCTCCAGACATTGGCAGATTAGCAAGTAGTGGATGCCGGATTCTGATAGTTTTTTAATTAGGAATTGAGTTTGATGTCCTTTGAACTAAGATTATGACAATAGAAGTTGACTATCGTTTTCCTGCGGGTGTTGATGCAGTAAAGCAAGCTAAAATAATTGCTGTAGGACAAACTGCTGGTACTTGGAATGAGCGTTTTGCTAGTAGGGAGTCGGCGCTGCGATCGCACTTAGCGGAAGTCATCAACATTCGCACTGAATCAACTGGTGAAAGCATTGCTACTGTAAGCTTTCCCGAAACTAATGTTGAAAATGACATCCCTAGTTTGCTGACGATGATTTTCGGTAAATACTCGATGGCGGGAACAGCAAAAGTAGTAGCGGTGAGGTTGCCGGCAAGTTACGGGATGCGGCCAAAATTGGGGATCGCTGGTATTCGCGATCGCCTGGGAGTTTTCGACCGGCCGCTAGTGATGGCAATTTTCAAACCCGCACTGGGTTTGACTGCCAGCGATCATGCAGAAATTTTATCAGAAGTGGCGTTCGCAGGCTTAGATATCATTAAAGATGACGAAATTCTAGGAGATTTGGCAAGCGCCCCCACTTTGGAACGTCTGCGGGCCTGTCGTGAAGTAATTGCAAGAGTAAAGCAGGAAACCGGACGCACGGTGCTTTATGCGGTGAATGTGACGGGAAATGCCACGAAAATAGTCGAACGCGCCCGAATGCTGGTAAAAGAGGGGGCGAATGCCTTGTTATTAAATGTGCTTGCTTACGGTTTTGCCGTGTTGGAGGCGATCGCATCTGACCCCGAAATTAATGTGCCAATTTTCGCGCATCCAGCTTTGGCGGGGGCTTTGTGCATTTCCCCTGACTGCGGAATGGCTTATTCTGTGGTGTTGGGGACTCTGATGGCACACGGGGGGGCGGATGCGGTGCTATATCCCGCCCATTACGGGAATTTGCCTTTTGATGCTGCACAGGAAGGAAAAATTCGGGATATTTTGCGCGATCGCGATGTGTTTCCCGTTCCTTCTGCTGGCATTCATCCGGGAATAATTCCTAACATTATCGCCGATTATGGTCAGGATGTAATTCTTAATTCTGGAACCGGAATTATGGATCATGCTGATGGGCCAGCGGCGGGAGTAAAGGCATTTTTTGACGCTTTAGATCGGGTGAAGAAAGGCGAAATTTTTAATCAACCCGGCGATTGAAATCGCGGCTACACAAACAAAGTCCGCCTACGCGGACTAATTGAAGTAGCGCAGGATTTATATTAATCCCTCTTTTGTCACTCTGGGAAAGTAAAAATCAGAGCCAAATTGTCAACTGTAGATATAGCAAGGATTTGAGCATTTATTTTCTAACAGAATGGCTAAAATCAAGATTTTTGGTAAAAGTCTTATGCTATAACCATCCCAGATTATTTTCTGCCGAAAGTGACAAAAGAGGGATAAATACTTGTCATTGCGAGCTCCGCGAAGCAATCGCAGAGACTAGGCAATTGCTTCGCGGAGCTCGCAATGACGACAGAATTATAAATTTTCCCGTCCTGCTATAAAATTGCTTTCAAGCCACGTACCAATCGCTTAATACCTGCGGTGGCTATTTCTTTTTCTAAACCGTAGGCGACGCGCAGGTAGCACCCATCATTCATCCCAAAAGCTGTACCTGGAAGGACTGCAACTTTATGCTCGCGAATTAGACGCTCTACTAACTCTATCGCACTCTGTTGAGTATGGACTTTCAGTAGGAAATAGAAGGCTCCATTTGCCGGAGGAATGGTACAGAAATCTTGCAGGTGGTTGAGTTCATTAAGCACAATTTCTCGCACTGACGCGATCGCGCCTATCTGATTTTCCCAGTAATTTCTTCCAGCTTGCAATGCTCCTAGTGCAGCATATTGGGAAATAACAGGGGGACAAATTACAATTGTATCTTGGATTTTTTTGACTGAAACAAGTAAATGTTCTGGAATTACCATATACCCGATGCGCCAACTCGCAAAACCGTAAGCTTTGGAAAGGGTAAAAAGTGAAATTGTGTGTTCGCTGCTAGCGGGAAAAGCTGCGGGAGAAAAGTGTTTTACACCGCCGTAGGTAAAATATTCATAAGCTTCATCGTTGATGTGATAAATTCCCTGTTGGCGGCAAATTTCATTAACTTCGCGTAATGCTTCTAGAGGATAAACAGCCCCAGTTGGATTGTTGGGTGAAATTGTGACAATGGCGCGAGTTTTATTCGTAATTGCTTGCGCGATCGCACTAACTTGCAGTTGATAATTTTCATCTGTTGCTACTACTATGGGATGGCAATCTGCCATCATAACCGCCATTTCATGGTTAAAATAATAAGGCGATTGAATAATAATTTCATCCCCAGGGGAAGTAATGGCGAGAATGGCATTCATAAACCCCATGTTGCTACCAGCGGTAACAACAATGCAGTTTTTACTGTTAATTTCTATGCCGTTATCTGCTTTAAGTTTCGTCTCTATTGCTTCTAGTAAAGGTGGAATTCCTTGGATGGCTTTGTATTTGTGATTTTCGGGATCGGCTAGAAATTCAGGAATGCGATCGAAAGCACTTTTTGGCGGGCCGTAATAAACAACACCTTGCCCTAATGATGTCGTTCCCGGAGATTGGCGAATTAGTTCTCCTATGACTGGAATGATTGGCGACTGTACCGCATCCATCCGAGTTGAATTAGTCTGCATATTGATTGAT
>NZ_CACA01000044.1:0-1470 GCF_000180455.1 Kamptonema sp. PCC 6506 | reverse complement strand
CTTTTCTGGGGTAACTTTCAACAGAAGAAATAGCATCTATAGCCGGATGGGACTATATTTTATCAGCCCTAGCTACTGTTGCATAACTTTGGAGAATTGGTATTACCTGAGCATCGGAGCATCGGAGCATCGGAGCCCCTTCTTCCCCTAGCCCCTAGCCCCTGTTTACTCTGACAAATCCATCTGACCGCGATATCCTGTGATAATACGGCTGCCATCTTTGAGAACGTGAATTTCAACTTGGTCGCTTGCCCAAGTTAAGCGATCGCTCAACTCAGGGTTGAAAACATGGACTTGCTGATTGCTAGAAGAAACCAGAGAATCTGGACGATTAACTGCCAAAGATTCTATATAGGGCCCATCAATTAAGATATCGAGTTCTGCTAATAAATCTTCAACGCCAGCGGGAGCATAGGGTGAGTGTAGCTGCTCTAGGGTAAAGCCTGTAAATGACATGACGTTTAGTCCAGCCGCTTTGACTTGACGGGCCAGTTGCGCTAAGGCTGGTGCTTGCCAGAAAGGTTCTCCCCCGGAGAAGGTCACGCCTTCATGACGAGGGTTACTCAAAATTTTATGAGCTAATGTGTCAATTGACATGAGTTGATTCATCTCAAACGACCAGGAAGCAGTATTAAAACATCCGGGACATTCCCGCAGACATCCCTGTACCCAGATCACAGCACGACATCCAGGCCCATTAACTTCTGACTCATCGACATATCCCATGATGTTGAGATATCCAGCAGGAATGTCAATGAGTTCCAGATAAGGATTGACTTTTATTTGTGTCATGCTGCGACTCCTTTAGTTAATTTATGAACCAAGCTTGGTGATTTAGCAGCGGTTGTCTGCTCACAATTTCTCTATGCGCTTTGAAATGGAGCTACTTAAGAAATTATCTTAAAAAGATGAGGAACTTGTGAGGAGAGCGATCGCATTAAACCATTCTCAGAGAGATCGCTATGGGGTTGTGGGAAATCCTCGCTTCTTCACAGTTTCCTCAAGTTTGAGAGCTATTTTGGATGTTGAACCTTAAGTGAAGGCGATGGTGGTCTTTCTAAAAGCTATCGTGGTTTGGTTGGCGATCGTACTTGCCGAAACTCTACATGGTACGGCTCGAACTCTATGGCTTGCACCCTACATCGGGAATCTTCCTGCTCGGCAAATTTCCTTCTTTACAGGGTCAATTTTGAGCTTGGCGATCGCTACTCTCTTTGTGCAGTGGCTTCATGCGTCGCATACCCAATTGTTAAGGGTTGGCGCACTATGGGCAATACTAACTCTAGCATTTGAGATTGGCTTGGGGCGCTGGATTTTAGGCTACTCCTGGGAACGGATTCTGGCGGACTACAACCCATTGCAGGGTGGTTTGATGGCTTTTGGGTTGGTAATTCTCACTTTGGCTCCATTAATGGCAACAAAGCTACGCGACAGTTGGATGAAACGAAGTTGCTCTTAGATGTAGTAAGT
>NZ_CACA01000045.1:0-2910 GCF_000180455.1 Kamptonema sp. PCC 6506 | reverse complement strand
AAAACTACTAATTAGACTTCTCTTGTAGCGCATCCTTCGCTGATACTCCATCCCCCTCAACTCCAAAATACCAAAGACTTGCCGCCGCCTCTGCACGGCTAACAGATTTATTAGGCTGAAACAGGGTTGTAAAACCAAAAACTCGGCGAATATTAGCTAAATCTCCATTATTGAAATCAGCTAAAACTGCTCGTGCAGCACCCGAATCAATCTTCGAGGTATCTTGAAAACCCCACCTTTCTTTCACCGCATCAATATTAGCTGAAGGCAAAGCTTGACGAGTATCCAGAGGCACTTTCCAGAGCATCATCGCTGCACGAGTTAAAGGCTCGTTTGGTCGAAACTTGACATTTTTAGTATCCCCAGAAAGGGAACTAGGAATTAAACCTGCTTCTGCTAAACCTTGAATTGCTGGAAAATCAGGATCGGTTTTTGGGACATCAGTAAAAGCCGCCGTAGTTGATGTTATCGCTAACCGAATTTGTTTCGCTGGACGATTAGCATAAATCTTATTATTAGCCGCTACCAGCCAGCGTGCATACTCGCGGCGAGTAATAGTTTTGTTAGGTTCCGGTAAGGTATTAGTAATATCTGAACTCTGATTTTGCGATCGCAATTTCAACACGCCTAACTCGACTACCTCAGCTACATACTGACGCAATTCTTGAGGTACTTCGCTTTGCTCCTGTGCCTTTGGTGTTGATATAACTTTATTGTCTAAATTAGGAGAAGCAGAGGCACTTGGCGAAGGCGAAGAATTGGTAATGGCGGGAGAATTACTCGGTTCTGGTGTAGCAGCAATTTCCTGAGAATCTTTGCCGTACTCAATCGTAAATTCTGTAGCCGCACCCGATTTCTGATTAGGTACAAACGATACAGCGACACGCAAATTATTCTTAGTTGCCGTCAATGTTCCTTGTTCATCTTCCGTAGGTGGTAATTTAATTTCCCATTTTTGACGTTGAAATTCTGTCTGATAATAATTCTGAATGTAGTTGCTGGGATCGGTGCTTTTCCAACGAAGTTGTACCTTGTCTTCAGTGGGATTATTTAGCTTAGTAACTTCGAGCAACTCAGCATTAGTATAAAGTGGAATTTCATTGGGAAAATCAGGGGGCAACTTAGCAGTTGAGGTATTAGATTGGTTAGTAGCAAGAGGTGGCGGCGTGGGTACTCTCAAGCTAGCGGGACTTTCCTGAAGTCGGGGATCGGCGGCCAAAGACTCCTCAAGTGCTTTACTATTAGGACTATTGGCACAAGCCGTCAACGAGGCTAGCAAAAATATGGTTAAGCTGGCATTGGCAGCGTGACTTTGAATCCTGACCAAATATTTCGAGGATCTAAGCCATCGAGTAAATATAGTATCCACAATAAGTCTCCTCATTACCTATCTCTTTAAGGCTAGCGTAAATATTCACCCTGGATGCGATCGCCAGATTTCGAGGTCTGTCCCCCTATGGTCGATCTCGCTTGCGATTCATTTTTATTTGTTGAGTTTTATGAAAAAATTCACAACTAGGTACAGAACGTGCTAAAATCAGCCACACTTCATGGAGGTGCTTAAATCTCTGGAAAAGATTGTCAGAACCATCGGATTTAATTTTTTAATAAGGCATCTATGGAATTTAGCCTGATTCTTTCCAATATTCTCAACCCTCCAGTGTTGTTCTTTTTTGTCGGATTGGCAGCAGTTTGGCTCAAGTCAGATTTAGAAATTCCCCAGCCATTGCCAAAACTATTTTCTCTCTATCTCCTGTTTGCAATTGGCTTCAAAGGTGGTCACGAAATTATTGAGAGTGGCGTAAGTGTGGAAATTGGATTTACTCTTTTAGCCGCAATGTTAATGGCTTGCATAGTACCAATTTACTCATTTTTTATCTTAAGAATCAAGCTAGATGTTTATAATGCAGCAGCGATTGCTGCCACCTACGGCTCTATCAGTGCTGTCACTTTTATTACTGCCAGCGCATTACTAACCAAATTAAATCTGAGTTTTGGCGGGCACATGGTTGCAGCTCTTGCTCTGATGGAATCTCCAGCTATTGTCATCGGCATCTTTTTAGTGCGTTTGTTTATCGATAAGCAAGAGAGCGAAGCTGAAAACGTTGAGCAAATATCTTGGATTGAGGTATTGCGAGAAGCCTGTCTGAATGGCTCGGTATTTTTGTTAGTAAGTAGTCTAATTATCGGATTGCTGACTGGCGACAGTGGTTGGCTAAAAATTAAGCTTTTTGCTGACGACTTGTTTTACGGGATATTGTGTTTTTTCCTTTTAGATATGGGATTGATTGCAGCCCGCCGGATTAATGACTTAAAGCAAGCTGGATCGTTTGTAATTGGCTTTTCTGTGGTAATGCCTTTGTTAAATGCTCTGATTGGGATCGGAATAGCAAAGCTTTTAGGTCTGTCTGTAGGCAACGCTCTACTTTTTGCGGTATTATGTGCAAGTGCATCCTATATAGCGGTTCCTGCTGCAATGCGGATGAGCGTGCCTGAAGCAAATCCCAGTTTATATATATCAATGGCACTAGCATTGACATTTCCATTTAACATTATCATTGGTATTCCGGTGTATTTACAGATTATTAACCGATTTTGGAATTGAATTTAATGGATACGATTAAGCGCATCGAAATAATTGTTCCCGCAATCGAACTCAAACCTGTGGTGAAACGGCTCGAAAAACTTGGGATTATTAAGTATAATATCATTCGCCAAGTGATAGGTAGGGGGGAGTTTGGGGAATCCAGCGACGATCTTGATGCTCAATTAAGTAGCGTGTATATCTTAACAACTTGTTTAGCTGGACAGGAAGATGCGGTGTTTTTAGAATTGCAGTCGATCCTACAAAAGTTTGGTGGTGTATTTTTGGTATCAGATGCGGTGTGCTATCGGTGTTAAGAAGAAAAT
>NZ_CACA01000046.1:0-4657 GCF_000180455.1 Kamptonema sp. PCC 6506 | reverse complement strand
CCACTCTCCCCGCCCCTCCTGCCCCTCCTGCCCCCCTGCTCCCCTGCCCCTCTGCCCCTCTGCCCCCCCGCTCCTCCGCTCCCTCGCTATTACTCCTGGGGAAGCAAGGCCTTGATTTGAGCGACGAAATCTTGATGATCGACGACAGGTTTGGAAATGTAACCGTCAGCACCACTTTGATTGAGAAAGGTTTCGCGATCGCCAGCCATCGCGTGAGCTGTCACCAAAATAATCGGTAGTTTAGCAGTTTGGGGGTTTGCCTTCAGCATTTGAGTAATCTTAATGCCGTCAACAGCCTTACCCTGGTAAACGCTCCGAGACAGAGACACATCCATCAAAATTAGGTCAGCTTCCCCATCAATCGCAATTTGCATCACCTCTTCCACATTTTCGGTGTGCTTTACGGCAAGACCACCTCGCTTAGTCAAAATCTTGGAGAAAACGCGAGCATTAACCAAATCGTCCTCTACAATCAGAACGGTTTTCATAACTTTTTCCTTGCTACTTGCTGCTCTATAAATCTTATGCAAACCTCTGTACAGTTATTTCTGTAAGGTTTTTGCTGTTTACTTTCTACTTCGCCCTAGTCTGATCAATTCCTTATCAGGCTAAAGCAATCTTATGTAAAACTGCTATTACCGAGTTCGATAGAGCAACCGACTAGGGAAAAATGCTCTTGACGCTCTAAAAATTTTAGCGGAGGCTGCGCTAAGAGCAACGAACTCAGAGAACTCGCGGTCTAATATCGTGTAATCAGAGCATATATAGCAACCGCCAAGGTGGTTAGGACATTATAAGTTGCTGAAACCTTGATTCTATTCCCTTCTTCCCCTAGCCCCTAGCCCCAGCTATATCAGTTTTCCACCGGGGCGGTTTCAGCAGCTTGCTGTTGAGAGCTGTTTTACACTCAGGAATTAACGGACACAAGGACTCATGGCTAAACAATTAAACCTCTTTTCTGGCCAAGTAATCTCAACGGCGCTGCACACCGAGATGCAGCAGTCGTATCTCGAATACGCCATGAGTGTTATCGTCGGGCGTGCTCTACCAGATGTCCGCGATGGCTTGAAACCGGTTCACAGGCGGATTTTATACGCTATGCACGAACTCGGCCTGACACCTGACCGTCCTTACCGTAAGTGTGCCAGGGTGGTTGGGGATGTTTTGGGTAAATATCACCCTCATGGCGACCAGTCAGTTTATGACGCTTTGGTGCGGATGGTTCAAGAGTTTTCTAGTCGATATCCGTTGCTGGCGGGTCATGGGAATTTTGGTTCGGTGGATAATGACCCACCTGCGGCGATGCGCTACACGGAAACTCGTTTGGCCTCAATCTGTCACGAGGCAATGCTAACTCAGGTTGGTGAGGCGACGGTTGACTTTAGTGATAATTTTGACTCCTCGCAGCAGGAACCGACGGTATTGCCGGCGGAGTTGCCGTTTTTGCTACTGAATGGCTGTTCTGGGATTGCGGTGGGGATGGCGACGAATATTCCGCCTCACAATTTGAATGAGGTGGTGGATGGTTTAATTGCTTTGATTGATACGCCGGATCTGTCAGATGAGAAGTTGCTGGCGTTGATTCCAGGCCCAGACTTTCCGACTGGTGGGGAGATTATCAGTACCGAAGGAATTACCGATGCTTATACGAAAGGTAAGGGTAGTATTGCTGTCCGAGGTGTGACGCGGATGGAAGAAATTCCAGCCGCTCGCAGGACTCGCAGCAAGATGGCGATTGTGGTAACGGAGTTTCCCTTTCAGGTGAATAAGGCGGGCTGGATTGAGAAGGTAGCGGAATTGGTGAATCAGGGCCGAATTGAAGGTATTTCCGATTTGCGAGATGAGAGCGATCGCGAAGGTATTCGCGTGGTGATTGAAATTAAACGCGAGTTTTCGCCGCAAACAGTTCTCTCTCGCCTCTACCATCAGACTGATTTGCAGTGCAATTTCGGTGCGATTTTGCTGGCTTTGGTTAATGGCCAACCCCGGCAGTTGACTCTCAGACAAATGTTGCAGGAGTTCCTGAATTTTCGGGAAGTAACGCTGACTAGACGCTACAACCACGAGTTACAGGTGGCTGTGCGCCGTTGTCATATTGTCGAAGGGTTACTTTTGGTTCTGGGAAACTTAGATGCGGCGATCGATATTCTCAGAAATGCTCCTGATGGTAGTACGGCTAAGCAAGGTTTGCAAAGTCGGCTGAATTTTAGCGAAAGCCAAGCTGATGCGATTTTGGCTATGCCGATGCGACGTTTAACTGGCTTGGAGAGGCAAAATTTACAGGCTGAGTTTGATGAGTTAATGGCAACTATTCAGGAGTTGCAGAGGTTGTTAGGCGATCGCCGCGAATTGCTTAAGGCTTTGAAGAAAGAATTGCGCTCGCTTAAACGCAAGTATGGCGATCCTCGCCGCACTCGGCTAGTGACTGTTGAGCAGGGGAGCGGGGGAGCTCCTGAGCAGGGGAGCAGAGGGGCGAGGGAGCAGGGGAGCGGGGGAGCAGAGGGGCGGGGGAGCAGGGGAGCGGGGGAGCAGAGGGGCGGGGAGGGGAAAAAGAAAGCTACTCAACTACCTGTCACCTCGGTTAGCACTGAGCCTTCAGAAGCAACTGTTCTGGAGTTTACGCATAAGCAGTACGTGCGACGGCTGGCTTCGGCGGAGTCAAGTCGAGGTAAAAATCACGATAAATCTGCTCAGTCGCGAGGAGGGGAGAGCGATTTTAGCGTCAACACTATCCAAGCTAGAACTAATGAAAATTTAGCGATCTTGACTCGGACTGGCAAAGCTTACCCGCTGAAAATCTCTGACATTCCGACAGTCGGAAATCGCGATCGCGGTACGCCGATTATTAGTTTGCTCTCACCTTCAGCTACTAAAGATGTCGCTCCAGGTAATCTTCCAGAAATTGTGGCAGGAATGTTTGTTCTGTCTGAAAATGCTGATGCAACTGACTTGGTAACTTTGACTCAACAAGGAAAAATTAAGCGGTTGCCTCTTTCTGAATTAAGCGATATTACTAATCGTGGTGTGACAGCAGTTAAACTAAAAGATGATGACGAATTGCGCTATGCGATGCTTAGCAAACCGGGAGAACAAGTAGTTTTAGCCACATCTGGGGGGCGACTGTTGCGTTTTGAACTCAATGATGAGCAATTGCCACCAATGGGCCGCGCTGCACAAGGTTCTCAAGCTACGCGACTGCGAAAACAGGAACAGTTAGTTGGCTGCATTACTCTGGCTGCTGATGGCAGTCTGTTACTGGTTTCTGAGTTAGGTTGGGCAAAACGGATGCCTGTAGGTTCTGTGAGGCTAACGGGACGAGGTGAAATTGGCACTCAAGCATTCCATTTCGCAGAGCCTAAGGATGCTCTCGTTGGGATTGTGGCGGCGCTTCCTCGAAAGGAGTTGAAGTTGTTAACTAATAATGGGCGTTTGTTGCGTGTGGGTGTGGAGAAAATTGCTTTCTGGGGTAAAGATGCTCCTGGCGATCGCGCCGTTAATCTCAATCCTAGTGAAAAAATTGTCAAAGTTGTTAGTTGTTAGTTGTTGGTTGTTAGTTGCTAATTGCTAATTGCTAATTGCTAATTGCTAATTGCTAATTGCTAATTGCTAATTGCTAATTGCTGATTAAACGTAAGGTGGGCGCTCGCCTCAACCATCTTCTTCTATGAGTTACAGGCTTGTAGCGGCGAGCGCCCACCCTACAAGCTACTGAATACTAAACTTATGTCTGTTTACATTTTTTTAGAATACCAACTCATCGGTTCTGACCGATGGGAAGTTATTGAGCTTTTACCCGAAGACTATTTTGATTTAGACCCTGATGAAAAAATCGAATGGGATTGCGTTTCTGAGTACAACCACGCAGTTGAATACTTAGATATCGAGCGAGAAAAGTTATCGCATACTAAACTGAAAATAGTTGATGATGAAGCAAATGTTACTGAGGTAATAAAAACAACTTTTTGGAATGATGGGAAAAATCAAATTGATGAACGAATAATAGATAGAGACACAGGAGGATCGGAGTGGTTAATGGTCATGACAATCAAGCTCCAAGATAATCCTAATATTTGGGAAATCTTGAGGTTGCAAAGAAAAGATGATGTTCCGATATTAGAGTTTCATTCTTTTATAACAGACAACGAAGATGGTTCTCAATCCGAAAGAATCATCTATCCGATATGCTAATAATAATTCAAATAGTAACGTTATTACTACAAACATCATGGCAAAAGTTATTATAGAAAACGTTTACAAAAGCTTTCAGACTCTTCGCAAGGATGAAGAGACAAAAATGAAGGATGAAAGCCTATTATTCAATTCGGGAAACTCATCTTATCCGAGTAAAATTGACAGTAATATTCATACTTCTAGCCACACAGTTTTGCGCCGTATTAATTTGTCGGTGCAAGATGGCGAATTTATGGTTTTGGTGGGGCCTTCGGGATGTGGAAAAAGTACGCTATTGCGGTCAATTGCTGGTCTGGAATCTCTAACTGGCGGTAATATTTGGGTGGGCGATCGCTTAGTTAACGATTTACCTCCCAAGGAGCGCGATATCGCTATGGTGTTTCAAAATTACGCTCTCTATCCCCACTTGACTGTTTATGATAATTTGGCTTTTGGCTTGCGGCGGGGGAAGAGGAGCGGGGGAGCA
>NZ_CACA01000047.1:0-4488 GCF_000180455.1 Kamptonema sp. PCC 6506 | reverse complement strand
TTATTACCAATGTCCTTATCCACAAAAATATTCACTGAATATGCACAATCATTGAGTGCCATCCTTGAGATCGTCGATAGTGTATTCAATCAGCTCGTCCATCAATTATCTCTCGTTATCTTTTTTAAAATTGGGGGCGAAAATGGTTTTCCTCTGATTATCTTGTGGCTGATTTGTGCAGCCACGTTTTTTACGATCCGCCTGGGTTTCCCCAATATTCGACTATTTAAACACGCAATTGACGTAGTAATAGGTAAATACGACGATCCTAACGAGGAAGGTGAAGTATCTCACTTTCAGGCCCTAGCAACTGCTATATCGGGAACAGTAGGATTAGGAAATATTGCAGGAGTAGCGATCGCAATTCAACTTGGCGGCCCTGGTGCATCCTTCTGGATGACATTAGCAGGATTTCTCGGCATGACTTCCAAATTTGTAGAATGCGGACTAGCAAATAAATATCGCGTCATAGAAGCCGATGGAACAGTTGAAGGCGGGCCGATGTACTATATCAAAAAAGGTTTTGCTGACAGAGGAATGGCTTCACTAGGACAAATTTTGTCTTATACCTTTGCCATCTTACTAATTCCTGCGAGCTTTTCAACTACTCTCTTCCAATCAAATCAAACCTATGCCGCTGTTGCACACATTATACCAGAGTTTCCTAACTGGTTATTTGGCATTATCTTTGCCACTGTCATCGGCTTTGTACTCATTGGTGGCATTACTAGGATTGCCACCATTACAGACAAACTCACTCCAGCTATGGCAATTATTTATACCATTGCTTGCGTGACAATTCTGATTAATAACTTCAGCCTGATTCCGGGTGCGATCGCCACAATCATCGGTTCAGCTTTTGACCTGCAGGCAGTCACCGGTGGCATCTTCGGTTCAATAGTCATCGGTATTCGGCGAAGTTGCTTTTCTAATGAGGCTGGACTAGGAACCGCTGCGATCGCTCATGCACCAGCTAAAACCAATGAACCCTTACGGGAAGGAATTGTTAGTTTACTTGAACCTTTCATTGACACCATAGTTGTTTGCAACCTGACAGCAATTACCATTGTCTCTACAGGTGTTTATGCTACAGTGCCAGAAGGTACATCAGGTATTGCCATCACTGCCGAAGCCTTCAGAACCATTGCTGATTGGTTCCCGACACTCTTAACTATTTGTGTGATACTTTTCGCGATTTCAACTGTAATTTCTTGGAGTTACTACGGCCAACAAGCCTGGATTTATATCTTTGGCAGACCAACTCTGATTATCTATCGCAGTATCTACGTTTTCTTTACATTTTTGAGTGCTATTGTCAGTGTGGGAGCTGTCGTTGAATTTGCTGATATGATGGTGCTAAGTATGGCAGTCCCTAACCTGATAGCTTGTTATCTCCTATCCAATGAAGTAGCTGCCGATCTGAAGGACTATCTACACCGGCTTAACTCTGGACAAATGCTCGCTTACGATCCTCAAAAATTTGTTTAATATTGTCAACTATGAAAAACACACAAACAAAATTATCTACAGATACTTGGGTGGCAGCAACTTGGGATGAATTTATCGAGGCTGCTGATAATCCAGCTTTTGAACGCGCTAAGGGTTATTATTATAATAGCAAAATGCTGATTGAAGCTATGGGAACTGGATACGATCATTCTTGCGACAACGGGATTATTTACTTTGCTGTCAACTTGTACTGCATTTTTAATCGCATTCCTGTCAATGGGATGATTGGTTGCAGCTTTCGCAAAGCAAGGTTGTGGGAGTGTCAGCCAGATATCGCTTATTATATTGGCGAGCGCGCTCAATCTATTCCCAGAGGCACTAAAATTGTAGACTTAAATCAATATCCACCGCCGGATTTAGCTATAGAAGTTTCTGACAGTACGCTATCTGACGATTTAGGTAATAAACGCCTGCTTTATGAAGAAGTACCAGTTAGAGAATATTGGGTCGTGGATGTACAAGGAGCATTAGTGAGAGCGTTTGCAGTCGGGGATGGCGGGAGTCGTCGCATCAGTGAATCTCTAGTTTTTCCGGGATTAGCAATTAGTTTATTAGAAGCAGCTTTGCACCGCAGCCGCGAGGCAGACCAAACTCAAGTCGGCGCTTGGTTAATGCAGCAATTTCAAGCAATATAGATGGCAATATAAAATTAATGGATGAGCTAATTAGAAAATTAATTACTATCGGCTTACCTGCTTGGCTTCTCTTCACAGTAGCAAGGACTACGGGTAAAACAGGTGAGGCTGCGATCGCGAACTCTTTACAAAAGCTCGGCAGTCCTTTTGGTTTGCTGATGGGTTTAGGTATATTGGTTATTTTCGGGTTAGCTGCTAGTTATTTTAGCCGCTATCTTGTAGATGGCTTGCTAATTAGATTTTACCAAAAGCGGCAGCAGTCGGAACCACTAGAAAAATTGCTAATAGAAATCGAGAAATTGCCACTATCCGATGACCTCAAAATTAAACTAAAATGGACTGTTACTCACGATCGCATCTACTCTCAACCCCAGTTCAAGCACATAATTTCAAGTAGTTTCATTATTGCCGCAATTCTCTCGGCACTATTTTCTGTCTCTAGCTACTTAGGAGAAAACAATAGATTTTTTGAATTGACCTCTCATTTGAGAGTACAATATCTAATTGTGGGTTTCAGTTGCTGCATTTTTTTTGGACTTACGCGCACAAAAAAGTTATGGTTAGTTGTTAGCATTTTCTGTATACTCGTTAATCTGGCTGAAATCGTGCCTTGGTATTTTCCTCAACCAGCAATTGCAGCAGAAATTTCAGGACAAAAGTTACGGATTTTCCAAAGCAATGTTTTGACAGGAAATCGCCATTATGCAGATGTTATATCTTTAGTTAGGGAAGAAAAACCCCGATCTTGCAGTTTTTGTAGAAGTTACCAGGTCTACTTGGGCAAAAGAGTTAGCAGTTTTAAAGGATTTACTTCCTTATTCTTTCGGAAATCAAGAGTCCGAGAAATTTGGCATGGTAATATACAGTAAGTTTCCGCTGGAAAATAGAGAACTTAAAATTTTTTCATTGGGAAGAAAAGTAGTATCTACAGATGTAAGAGTTCAAGGTAAAATTATTTCTATTCTCGCTGTTCATCCATCTGTTCCCACTAGACAAAAGAGTTTTATTGATAGAAATAAGCAGTTAGCAGCTATTGGTGAATATGCCGCACAAATCAAAAATCCTGTAGTAGTTGTGGGAGATTTTAATGTCACGATGTGGTCGCCATTTTACAAAAGTATGGTAAAGACAGGGGGATTGCGAAATGCACGATCTGGTTTTGGTATTTTACCAACCTGGCCAACTAATAAACCGCTGTTATACATTCCCATAGATCACTGTTTAATCACCAAAGATATTCAAGTTTTGAATATTAGGACTGGTCGCAAAATTGGTTCCGATCACCTACCTTTAATTACAGATTTAGCAATCAATAACTACCGATCGTTTAAATAGCCATCGGGCATAATCGTAGTGCGATCGCACTCCGCATTAGAAAGATCTACCTTTCGCGCTTTAAACAAATTACATCCTTTTAACTGAGTTCCCGTTAATTTGGCATTTTCTAAATTAACTCTGCTCAAATCAGCATAGGTTAAATCTGCACCGCTGAGATCTGCATTGTACAAATCTGCGCCTTGTAAACTTGCACGAGAGAGATTTGCACCCTGCAAATTAGCACGACGTAAATTAGCTCTTGACAAATTGCTCCCTTCTAGATCTGCTCCCGATAAATTGGCTTGATAAAGTTGAACGTCTCCCAATTGGGCTGCGGTTAACTGAGTTTTATACAAGTTGGCTTGACTCAAGTTTGCATAAGGTAAATAAGCACGACTCAAATCGCTACCTTCAAAGTTAATTTCTTGTAAATTGGCTTCAAATAGGTAAGCTTCACTCAAATTAACGGCGTTAAAGTCTCGCTTACCCGCAGAATACTGAGCCAGCAATTCCTCAGCGCTTAGCTTTTGCATTTGTACCTCTTTTCCGGCGACAGCGATCGCTGCCAATCCATCAGAATAATTAATGACTGATATTATGCGTATTTATACTTACGCATTTATTTTTATGTTAAGCTTGTGTAATAAAGAACACATTTTTTCTAATATTTTTTTTAGATTTGTAAATTCCTGTTACGCTCAGCCACCGGGACAAAATCAGTAATTTTGTCCGAAAACCGATTTATTTGTAAAATGAGAGATATTTACGTAGCTTATACAGAACTTACGCACCCAACCAAAAAACCGGGTTTCGACTTTCGCTCAACCAGCAGTTTTTTGACCAAAATACTTCGTTACGATCCACATACGATCTCAAAAACCCGGTTTCTGGGACTCCCTGCGTAAGTCTTATTATATATACTGCCGATCGCACCTCTTTTTTGAGACGGTAAGGTAGAAGGTAGAAGGCAGAAGGCAGCTATACTGAAAAAATTTCTTATTTAGAAGGGCAAAAAGCAATTATCCTG